>JAFZTO010000016.1 GCA_017618795.1 Clostridia bacterium
ACTACGGTCCCGGACGGGTATATTCTGCCGAAAATTTTCTGCGGCAGACCGAGCTTTCCGATCAGCTCGCGGTCCCAGTCGCGCGTTTTTGCGTTAAGCAGCTGCGATGTCGAGGCTATGGTGTATTCGTTCATCATTACGCCCGTGAGCAGGTAGTTCAGATATTCGGGTATGAACAGCAGCGCTTCGGCGTTTTCAAGTCTCTCCGGTATGTTAAGCCTGTCGTCAGTCAGCTGATAAATTGTGTTGTAAACGGCCTTCTGTATACCCGTGCGTTCGTAAAGCTCGTTTTCGGGGACAAGTTTGAAGACCTCTTTATCCATGGGAATGTTGCGGCTGTCGCGGTAGCCGATGGCCTCTCCCGTGCGGTTGCCGTCGCCGTCGAGAAGGACGTAGTCGACGCCCCAGGTGTCGATTCCGATGAAATCGGGGCTCCTGCCCGCCTTCACGCACTCGGAAATGCCCTGTTTTACGTGCCGGAACAGCGCGTCGATGTCCCACACGAGCGTGCCCTGTTCGTTTTTTATCATGCCGTTCGGGA
The DNA here is from genome assembly GCA_017618795.1 of Clostridia bacterium. Lineage (GTDB taxonomy): Bacteria > Bacillota > Clostridia > Oscillospirales > CAG-272 > Colimorpha_A. The sequence continues at coordinate 542 of JAFZTO010000016.1, forward strand.
AGCGGTACATTTCCTCCGTGACCAGTTCTCCGTCGCGCATGTATCCTATAATGTGGCGCCCGCTTGAAGCGCCGATATCGATTGCCAGATAATACATTTTTGGTTCCGTCCTTTATCTCGTCTGTCCGTTTCCGCGGATTATGTACTTGTAGCTGCAGAGCTCCTGAAGGCCTACGGGACCGCGGGCATGGAGTTTCTGCGTAGATATGCCCATTTCACAGCCGAGGCCGAACTCTCCGCCGTCTGTGAAGCGCGTGGAGGCGTTAATGTAAACGGCGGCGGAATCGACGCCTTTTGCGAAAAGTTCCTGCTCCGACTTTTTTTCGGATACTATTGCGTCGGAATGTCTCGTCGAGTGGAGCGATATGTGCCTTACTGCCTCTTCGGTGTCTTTGACGATTGCGACCGCGAGGGTATAGTCTAGGAACTCCCGGTCAAAATCGCCGTTTCCGGCAGGCACGCCGTCTATGACCTCCGCGGCACGCGGATCGAGGAGGAGCTTTACGGGGACAAGTCCCGCTTTCTCTCTGTCGTCAACCAGCTTTTTTTTCAATTGCGGAAGGAAATCCCGCGCTATGTGCTCGTTAACAAGACATACCTCCTCTGCGTTGCAGACGGACGGACGCGAGCATTTCGCGTTCTCGATAATGCTGAGCGCTTTGTTTACGTCAGCGTATCTGTCAACGTAAACGTGGCAGATGCCCGTGCCGGTCTCGAGCACCGGGACGGTGGCGTTTTCAACGCAGGCCTGAATAAGCCGTTTGCCGCCGCGCGGTATCAGAAGATCGATTTTCCCGTGTGCGCGCATGATTTCATTCGCAGAGTCGCGTGAAACGTCGCTGATTATCTGAACGGCGTCGGCCGGAAGTCCGGCGGCTGAGATTCCCTCGCGCATCGCCTTCACAATTTCGGATGAGGTGCCGTGCGCCTCCTTGCCGCTCCTGAGTATGCATGCCGAGCCGGCCTTTAGCGCGAGCACTGCGGCGTCGGATGTCACGTTGGGTCTGCTCTCGTATATAATGGCAATGACACCCATTGGTACGGACACCTTCCGTATGTTCAGTCCGTTCGGCCGCATGTTTTCAGAAAGGGTGATTCCGACGGGATCCGGCAGAGCAACGACCTGACGTATTCCGTCCGCCATGCCGTCTATTCTCTTTTCATTAAGCAGCAGTCTGTCGAGCATCGTGTCGGGTATTTTTCCCCGGGCGTTCTCCAGGTCAGCGAGATTCCTGTCTAATATTGCTTTTTTATCTGACAAGACAGCTTCGGCCGCCAGGGTCAGCGCCCTGTTTTTTTCTTCGGTTGTGCAGACGGCAACCGTCTGCTTTACGGCCGCGGCGCGGTCGATTATTTCACAGGTCTCTTTCATTGCGTTTTCTCCCGAAGAAGCGTGTGCCCACCGGCTTTCCCGCCTCGATGTCATAAAGGACGGAGGGGTTTCCGCCGTTGGCTATCACAAGGTCGCAGCCAAGAGCCGTAACTGTTTCCGCCGCGCGTATTTTTGTCTCCATTCCTCCGGTTCCGAGCGGGGTGCCCGCTCCTCCCGCCAGGGATTTTATTTCGTCCGTAATCTCCCGCACCGATGATATGAGCACGGCGTTTCCGTTCAGGTGCGGATCCGATGAATACAGTCCGTCTATGTCGGAGAGAATGACGAGCAGATCCGCTCCGACGAGGCAGGCGATCTTTGCGCCGAGAGTGTCGTTGTCGCCGACGCTAAACTCCTCCGTCGATACGGTGTCGTTTTCGTTGATTATCGGAATGACTCCCATCTCGAGCAGCCGGAAAAGGGTGTTTTCGGTGTTTGCGCGTCTGTCGGGGTAATCCACCGTGTCAAGCGTGAGTAGTATCTGCGCTACGGTCTGACCGTACTGAAGAAACATTCTGTCGTATATGTACATCAGCTCGCACTGGCCGACGGCGGCGGCGGCCTGTTTTGTCGGCACGTCTGACGGACGTGACGGGAGCTTCAGCTTGGATACTCCCATGGCGATTGCTCCGGAGGAGACCAGAAGTATTTCGTGTCCCGCGTTCTTCAGATCGGATATTACCCGCGCAAGCTCGTCGATTCTCCGGAGATTCAGTTTTCCGGTCGCGTGGGTGAGCGACGAGGTTCCGATTTTGATGACTATTCTCATTTCTTTTCTCCGCGGAGGCTGAGCGTCTTTTCGTACGATGAAACTACGGCGTTCATAACGGAGGAACGGAATGCGCCGTTTTCAAGCGCGTGCACGCCATCGATGGTCGTTCCGCCGGGAGAGCAGACGTCGTCTTTCAGCTTGCCGGGATGTTCGGAGGTCTCAAGAACTGTGGTGGCCGCGCCCCGCACCGTCTGTGCGGCGTAGAGCAGCGCCCTGTCGCGGGGGAGGCCGCAGCAGACCGCCCCGTCGGCAAGCGCCTCTATGAACATATACACAAAAGCCGGACCGCAGCCCGAAAGCGCCGAGCCGGCGTCGATGAGTCCTTCCGGTATCCGGTCAAGTCTGCCGGCGGCAGACATGATCTCGCGGAATCCGCCGACGTCCGCGTCAGTTGCGTTTGAGAGGCAGAAAAGTATCATTCCCTCGCGCACTCCTGCCGGCGTGTTGGGCATGATCCTGATTATCGGAGTCTGTTCACCGAGCAGCGAAGCTATGTGCCGGGTGCTTACTCCGGCTGCCATGGAAACCACCGTGAAGCGGTCCTGCCTTTCCGTCAGGACGCCGCTTATTTCGCGCAGGACTTCATCGAGGACCTGCGGCTTGACGGCAAGAAAAATATATCTGCATTCAGCGGCAACTTCGGAGTTTTCAGCAGTACGTCCTCCGTAACGGCCGGCAAGATCATCCGCTTTTTGCCGGTCTCTGTCGGAAATCAGGAGCGGAAATCCCGCCTCGGAGACAACTCCCGCGAGGATGCTCCCCATGACGCCTGCTCCTATGAATCCTACCGGATTTCTTTTGTCTGTCATTGCTTCTAGTTTCCCTTCTTGAAGGTATTACTTTAATATTTTACTACATTTTTGTGCTTATGTCAACAGAATGCTGCAACTTTTCCCGTTCATACAAATAATTATCCCGCTGCCTCGCCTTTTTGCGGTAACCTATTGACAAAAACGCGAAGAAGTGGTAAAATAATATGTTAGCGGAAAGGACGTTTTTTTATAAGGACCTATGTATCACATCAATCTTCACACGCACACGGCAAGATGTCACCACGCGAGGGGCACGGAAAGAGAAATGATAGAGGCGGCGATAAGGGCCGGGATTGACGTTCTGGGTTTTTCCGATCACTCGCCCCAGTTCAGCGACGACAGGGCGCTTCAGAGCGTAAGAATGAGCGTTGACGAGGCTCCCGGATACGTTTCTGTGATAAGAGCCCTTGCTGAGGAATACAGAGAAGACGTTAAAATCCTCGTCGGGTTCGAGGCGGAGTATCTTCCGCATATATTTCAGCCTCTCCGCGGGCTCTGCAAAACGCTTGACGCGGATTACCTTATAATGGGTCAGCACTGTCTTGCCTATGCCGACGGGCTGTCGTACGAGAGCGTTGGCGCGAGGATTGCCGGCGGCAGACTCTGTTCGCCGATACACACTCTCAAATCATACGTTGACACGCTTATTGCCGGTATGGAAACGGGATGCTTTACCTACGTGTGCCATCCTGACATGTACTATGCGGCGGACATCGGAGAAGACGAATACAGAAGGGAATATTCGCGTCTCTGCATAATGGCTAAAGAGCTCGACATACCGCTCGAGGTCAACAATCTCGGTTTTACCGAAAAACGGACATACCCTTCCGACAGATTTTTCGATCTTGTAAAAGAGACCGGGAACAAGCTTATTGTGGGAGTTGACGCGCATACGCCGGAGCAGATTGACAAAAGTCACATAGACGCTACTCTCGAATACGCCGAAAAAACAGGTCTTGAAATTGTGGAAATGCCCGTGCTCAGGGCGCCGTGGAAACATGATTAATTCCACGCTCTGCTACATTATGCGGGACGGCTGTCTGCTGATGCTTCACCGCACGAAAAAGAAAAACGATCCGAACGGCGGTAAATGGATTGGAGTCGGCGGCAGGCTCGAAGAGGGCGAATCTCCCGATCGTTGCCTTGTAAGAGAAGTGCGTGAAGAAACAGGTTTTATACTTGAAAGCTACAGTATGCGCGGCGTTGTTACCTTTGTTTCTGACGTGTACGGAACCGAGCAGATGTTTCTATACACCGCAGACCGTTTTTCCGGAACTCTTCGGGAATGTGATGAAGGAGAACTGCAATGGGTGCCTCTCGACAGGCTTTTTTCGCTGAACATGTGGCAGGGAGACAGGCTTTTCCTTGAAAAAACGTTGAAAGGCGACGGATTTTTTACCATGCGTCTCGAGTACGCAGGTGACACGCTTGTCGGAACGGAAACAGGATGAAAAGGGCGGAAAAAGAGAAAAAGGAAGAGGCCGGTTCGTGCGAGACGTGCCAGTTTTACGACTGGGACGAAGAAATACAGGACGGCGTGTGCGGCGCTTATCTCGACGAGGACGATCTGCAGAGGGCAGTCTTTTCCAAGACCGGTTGCCCCATGTACAGATTCTTCGATGAATATAAATCGGTTCAGAAACAGAATTAGGGGCGTGATGAATGATATGAAAAACGGAATGAAGAAGGACGTCGGTTTTTACATAAAGGCGTGTGTTGTGTGCGCGGCTGTAACGGCCGTGCTGTGGTATATTGTCTGGAGGGTCGGCTATGATACAGGACTCGGTGTTTTCAATAACCGGGCGGTCGGCATCGTTACCTCCGTGCTGACCTTGCTGATGGCTCTGGCGGCTGCCCTGCCGTATTTTTTCGGAGACAGGAAGGCAAAGGTTTCAGAAAATGCGCTGAAGTCATCGTCGGGGGCCGGCGCCGCTGGAGCTTTTCTTGCCGGTTGCTGTATGCTTGTGAGCGGGATCATACCGATCACGGGCGGGCAGAGAGGGGCGCTTGCGGTTGTCGCGGCCGTGCTTTCCGTTCCGGGAGCGGCGTATTTCATTCTTGTTAGTTTGACGGGCAAACCGGACGGGACGGCGCTCAGGGTGCTTGTGTTTTTTCCGGTCGTCTGGGGCGTGACAGAGGTTCTGCTGAATTATTTCTCGGTTTCCAGGGCGATAAACGATCCGAAAAAGATAATAACCGAATTTATTCCGATAGCGATAATGCTCTTTGTTCTCTGCGAAGCGAGAACCCGCTGGGGTGACTGCCTGTTCAGGGCGCACGTCAGCGGTTGCGGGATTGCCGTGCTTGTCGGATCTGTCGGTCTTTCGGTCGTCGCCGACGAACTGACCGGCATCCTGATGCGCCTGCTGTCGAACGCCGGGATACCTGTTTCCGCCGATATTATTGCCTTACAGACGAATTACGGCGAGCTCGCGCTGGGCGCGTGCGGAGCGGCAACCGCCCTTTATGCGTTCTGCAGGCTCAGGTCGCTGCCCGATTCCGCGGATACTTTGGAAACGGTTTCTGCCGCCGATGAGACGGAAAAAGAAAAAAACACAAACGATACCGAGGTGTGAAAATGATATTAAGTGTACTTGCAAATCTGTACCACGGGGTCAAGCTTCCCGACGTGCTTGACAAAATGAAAGAGCTTGGTATACACAGCGTGGAAATAGGCGCGGGAGGTTACCCCGGCAAGGAATACTGCGACCCGGCGGTGCTCCTAAAGGATAGGACAGCTTTCTACAAATTTATGGAAAGCTTCAACGCCTACGATATAGACATATGCGCTCTGGCGGCTCACGGAAATCCGGTTCATCCGGACAGGGATCTCGCCGCCTCGTTCGACGCGGACTTTAAAAACGCCGTACTTCTTGCCGAAAAGCTGGAGATAGATACGGTCGTCACGTTTTCAGGCTGCCCGGGAGACAGCGAAAATTCGAAATACCCTAACTGGGTGACCTGTCCGTGGCCCGACGATTTTCAGGAGATTCTGAAGTGGCAGTGGGAAGACGTGCTTATTCCTTACTGGCAGAAAACTGCCGAATTTGCGGCCGAGCACGGCGTTTCGCATATAGCGTTTGAAATGCACCCCGGCTTCTGCGTTTACAATCCGGAGACGCTGCTTAAGCTTCGTTCTGCCGTGGGCAACGTGATAGGCGCCAACTTCGATCCGTCGCACCTGATCTGGCAGGGAATACAGCCCGCCTCCGCCGTAAGGGAGCTCGCAGGGGCGATTTATCACGTCCATGCCAAAGACACGAAAATCGACGCAATCAACACGGCTAAGTACGGTGTGCTTGACACCAAGCATTACGGAGACGAGCTCAACCGCTCGTGGATTTTCCGCACATGCGGATACGGAAATCCAGAGGGCTGGTGGAGGGAATTTTTCTCCGAACTTCAGCTTGCCGGCTACGACGGCCCTATATCGATAGAGCACGAGGACAGCCTGATGTCGGTTGACGAGGGTCTGAAAAAGGCGGTACAGTTCCTCCGTCCGCTTATTATTGAGGACGAGAAGCCCTCGGCGATGGGTTGGGCGTAGAAAAACCCGCGTTCTCCGTAAACTGGTACATTTGAATGAATAAGAAAAAACTTGCCGTAATAGGCTATGGAGGCATGGGCGGTTTTCACTGCCGACATGCTCTGGAGAGTGACGTGGTTGAGCTTGCCGGAGTTTACGACATCGATCCGGCAAGAAACGAAAAGGCACGGACGGACGGGATACGCCCGTACGGCAGCCTTGAAGAGGTCCTGAACGACGGGGCGGTTGAAATAGTCACCGTTGCCACTCCCAACGACACGCACATGGATATTGTCGTGCGGGCTCTCATGGCCGGGAAGGCCGTCATATGTGAAAAGCCGGTCGCCTTGTCGTCTCGGCAGCTTGACGAAATGATCAGAGTTTCCAATGAGACGGGATCTCTCTTCACGGTTCATCAGAACAGACGCTGGGATACCGATAAAATGAGGGTACAGGCTCTTTACGAAAAGGGCGAACTCGGCAGGATAATCGATATAGAAAGCCGTGTTCACGGCTCGCGCGGTATACCGGGCGACTGGAGAAAGAAGCCGGAGCACGGAGGCGGAATGATACTCGACTGGGGAGTTCATCTCATCGATCAGGCTTTCTGCATAGTCGGATGGCAGCGTCTTGCTTCGGTATACTGCCGGAACGACTATGTGACCACGAATGAGGTGGAGGACGGCTGTCATATCGTCATGGAGTTTGAAAACGGAGTGTTCTATACCGTTGAGGTCGGGACCTGCAATTATGTCAGCCTTCCGCGCTTTTATATGAGGGGTGAGAACGGGAGCGCCGTAATAGTCAACTGGAACGAGCCGATGAAGGTTGTCGTCAAACGTCAGTTCAGTGAAAAGGATGCAACTCCGGTTCGCGCAGAGTCTGGGCTGACAAAAACCATGGCACCGAGAGACGAGGACACGACGTATTCATACGAGGTGCCTATGCCTCCGTCCGACGTGCATGACTTCTACCGCAATTTCTGCCGCGCAATCGACGGAGAAGAGGAACAGATCGTCACTCACGGTCAGATGAGACGGGTGATGAGGACGATGGAGGCGGCGTTTGAAAGCGCAAGGCTCGGTCAGGTAATAAAAACTTCGATATAGAGGAAAAATTATGAACGTAACGATTTTCAACGAAAACATTCACGAGAGAACCGAGAAGGGAGTTGCCGAGATATTCCCGAACGGCATACACGGATGTCTCGCACAGCTGCTTGAATCGGCGGGTCACACCGTCACGTGCGCTACTCTCGAAATGCCCGAGCACGGGCTGACAGAACAGGTTGTGAACGGAACCGACGTCATGCTCTGGTGGGGACACATGGGTCATCATCTGGTTTCCGACGCAGTGGTGGACAGAGTCGTCAGCAGAGTTATGGAATACGGAATGGGCATGATTTTTCTTCATTCCGCGCACAAATCCAAGCCGTTCGCAAGAATCGTTGGAACAAGCGGCAATCTGCTCTGGGGAGACGACCAGAAGGAGATCGTCTGGACCGTAATGCCGTCGCATCCGATAGCAAAAGACATACCGGAGCACTTTGTTTTGGATAAGGAGGAGATGTACGGAGAACCGTTCATGATTCCGCAGCCCGACGAGCTTGTTTTCACGAGCTGGTTCAGGCACGGCAACGTATTCCGCAGCGGATGCGCGTTCTACCGCGGTTTGGGAAAGGTGTTTTACCTTCAGCCGGGACACGAATACTGCCGTTCCTATTACAATGAAAACATCAGGAAGATAATTCTCAACGCCGTTGAATGGGCAAAGCCCGGTACGGGTATTTCACGTTATCCGTCCGTCTGCCCGTATTTTGGAGAGAAACTCGACTGAATCTGATATTGCCGGGATTGTTCCGTGCCGCGGAATCCCGGCAGAGCGGGGCCTATGCTCCGTTTTTTTTGTGTTTTTTCACCCGGGATGAAGACAAAATATGAATAAAACCGAATCTTTTTCTGCATTCCACTTGACAAATAAGTGACAAACGTGTATAATATTTATCTGAAATGAATTATGCTCTGACGATTCCTGCATAAGTTTATACGGATTCAGAGCGCGTCGGCTTGAATGCCGCATGAAAGGACTGTTATGAACACGAAAACCGTCGGCTATATAATAAAGAGAATATTGCTGGCAGTTCTGACCATATGGGTTGTAATAACGGTGACGTTCTTCGTCATGCATGCCGTTCCCGGCGGGCCTTTCAACAGCGAGAAGGCTATTACTCCGGCGGCCAAACAGGCTCTTGAGGCCAAGTACGGGCTGAACAAGCCGTTGATGGAGCAGTATGTGACCTATCTGAAAGGGATAATAACCGAGTTCGATTTCGGCCCGTCTTTAAAGCTCAGGGGAAGACAGGTCACCGACATCGTTTTTGACGGGATGAAGACCTCCGCCACGCTGGGACTTGCGGCGGCTCTTATCGCGCTGATTTTCGGCGTGTTTCTCGGAGCCGCGGCGGCGCTCAACCGGAACAGATTCGCCGACCGTGTGATAATGGTTCTGACAACCGCGTTCGTTTCCATGCCTTCATTCATTATGGGTACTCTGCTTCTGTTTCTGCTTTCGGTACGGTTCATGATCTTTCCGGCAAACGGAGCTACTGCCGGCGGGCTTGTCCTGCCGATCATCACGCTGTCGCTGTCCCCCATGTCCCATATCACCAGACTGACGCGCTCGTCTATGCTCGACGTGCTTGATCAAGATTACATACGTACCGCAAAGGCGAAGGGAGTGTCCAAGTGGAAGATAATTTTCGGTCACGCGCTCAAAAATTCGCTTATTCCGGTAATTACCTACTTCGGCCCCATGCTAGCCTATATAGTGACAGGATCTCTGGTAATCGAACAGATATTCGCGGTCCCGGGAATCGGGCGTTCCTTCGTCAAATGTATAATCAACCGTGATTATCCGCTGATAATGGGCACGACCATAATCCTGTCGATACTGATTGTCGTTATGAACCTTGTGAGCGACATACTTTACAAGGTCGTTGATCCGCGCATCAACTTTGAGTAAGGGGGCCGGCATGAACAGAAAAGACATCATAAAGGAATTTTCCATGCACGTGGACGTTGATCCGTTCCTTCCCGCCAGCGACAAGGAAAAGGAGTACATGGTCCAGATGCGCCCGTCCTCGACTTTCTTCAGAGACGGAATAAAAAGGCTTCTGAAAAACAAGGTTGCCACGGTCAGTTTCTTCGTAATAGTGATAATTACCCTGTCGTGCATAGTTATTCCGTTTTTCTGGCCCTACGCCTATTCGGAACAGCTGGGAGTCAGCGGAAGTGCGAACGTCGATGCATCGTACAGCAATCTCAAACCCTTCGAGTACGGCTCGACGGAGCAGGCGAAACGCGACGCCGGCGAATACGTGTTCCCGCATATATTCGGAACGGATTCGGCGGGACGCGACTATTTCATACGCGTCGTATACGGAACGAGGATCTCGCTTGCCGTAGGTTTTTTCGCAAGCATAATCGTTCTGATAATAGGGATGACCGTAGGGTCGATATCCGGATACTGCGGCGGCAAAGTTGACCTTGTGATAATGAGAATCGTCGACATAATCTATTCTTTGCCGGACATGCTTATGGTCATACTTCTCGCGGCGGCGCTAAAGGAATCCAAACTCGACAGCATGATACAGGGGACGGTTCTTGCGAAGATAGGAAGCAACATTATTTCTCTGTTCATAGTTTTCGCAATTCTTTACTGGGTTTCCATGTCAAGGCTTATAAGGGGACAGATCCTCTCGCTCCGCGAGCAGGAATACGTCCTTGCCGCCAGGGCAGCGGGGGGCAGGGGAGGCTGGATCATCAGAAAGCATCTCATGCCTAACTGCATTTCCGTAGTTATTATTTCAACCGCCCTGCAGATACCGAGCGCGATTTTCACCGAGAGTTATCTTTCCTTTCTCGGTCTCGGGGTCAACGCCCCGATGCCTTCGCTCGGATCTCTTGCGTCAGACGCGCTCAACGGAATAAACAGCTACGCTTACAGACTCGTTATCCCGGCGATAGTCATTTCACTTATAGTTCTTTCACTGAACCTGTTCGGAGACGGACTGCGCGACGCCTTCGACCCGAAGCTGAGCGAATGAGGTGGCGGGAATGAGATTACTTGAAGTCAGAGACCTGCGCACGTCCTTCTTTACGGACGCCGGAGAGGTTAAGGCGGTAAACGGAATATCGTTCAATCTTGACGAATCGAAGGTGCTGGGCATAGTGGGCGAGTCGGGATCGGGAAAATCCGTCACCGCTTACTCGATCATGCAGATACTCGCGAGCACGGGCAGGATCGTCGGCGGATCCATAAAATTCCGCGGTCAGGAGCTTGTCGGCGCCGGCGAAGAGGTGCTCAAGCATATCCGCGGCAACCGGATATCCATCATTTTCCAGGATCCCATGACGTCCCTCAATCCGACGTATACCATAGGACATCAGCTCATGGAGGCTATCCTTCTTCACACGGACCGCAACAGAAAGCAGGCGTGGGAGCGCGCCGTCGAACTCATAAAGCTTGTGAACATAAACGAGCCTGAAAAGAGGATGAAGCAGTATCCTCACGAGCTCTCAGGCGGGATGAGGCAGAGAATAGTCATAGCAATGGCTCTTGCATGCGAACCGGATATTCTTATCGCCGACGAGCCTACGACCGCGCTTGACGTGACGATACAGGCAGGCATTCTTGATCTTATGAGTTCCCTGCAGAGGGAGCTCGGAATGGCCATCATAATGATCACGCACGACCTCGGCGTCGTTGCGCAGATGTGCGACGAGGTCATAGTCATGTATGCGGGTTCGATATGCGAACAGGGAACTGCGGACGAAATCTTCTACAATCCGCGCCATGAATACACCAAGGGGCTGCTCCGTTCGATACCAACGGTGGAAAACGAGAACGAAAAGCTCAGACCTATAACGGGAACTCCTATAGATCTGCTGAATATGCCCGAAGGCTGTCCGTTTGCCCCGCGCTGCGACGCAGCAATGAAGATCTGCATAAAATGCCGTCCCCGGAGAAGAATCATAAACGATTTTCACATGGCGACATGCTTTGTCAACGACAGGGACGGGATCGGATTCCCGGAGCAGGAGTCCGGGGAGGTGAACGGCGATGGATGAAAAAACGACTCCGCTGGTCGATGTAAGGAATCTGAAGGAATATTTCGATATAAGCACCGGATTTCTGCGCACGAAACCCTTAAAAGCGGTGGACGACGTTTCGTTCACGATAGCAAAGGGCGAAACTCTCGGGCTTGTAGGCGAATCGGGATGCGGCAAAACCACCGTCGGACGAACGGTGCTTCAGCTTTACAAACCAACGTCGGGAGAAATATATTTCGAAGGCGAAAAGGTTGAAGGAAAAGCGGCGCTGAGAAAATTCCGCACCAAAGCGACTATGGTTTTCCAGGATCCGTATTCATCGCTCAATCCGAGAATGACGGTTTCAGATATAATCGCCGAACCGCTCGACATTCATAAAATGTATGCCGACAAGGGGGAAAGGCGGGACAGAATACTTGAACTGATGGATCACGTAGGGTTGAACAGCGAACACGCGTCGCGCTACGCTCACGAGTTTTCAGGCGGGCAGCGTCAGAGGATCGGAATCGCCCGCGCCCTGGCTGTCGGTCCGAGCTTTATAGTCTGCGACGAGCCTGTTTCCGCTCTTGACGTGTCGATCCAGGCGCAGGTGCTAAATATGTTCGAGGAGCTTCAGGATAAACTCGGACTTACGTATCTGTTCATTGCCCACGATCTTCTGGTCGTGCGGCATATCTCGGACAGGATCGCCGTCATGTATCTCGGCAAAATGGTGGAGCTGGCCGACGCGGACGAGATCTGCGACAGACCGCTTCATCCATACTCAAAGGCTCTGATGTCCGCGGTTCCAATGCCCGACCCGAAAATCGCTCGCGAAAACAGGAGGATATCGCTGAACGGCGAGATACCAAGCCCGCTTAACGCTCCGTCCGGATGTCCTTTCAGGACAAGGTGTCCGCACGCGTGCGAACAGTGCGCGGAAAGCATGCCGGAGTTCAGGGAGACGGAAAAAGGGCACTTCGTTGCCTGTCACCGTGTCGGCGAGATCAACTGACACATTAAATTGTTCTTTGCGCTGCGGCGGTGTGCAATACGCCGTCAGCGTATGGATAAATAAGCAAACAATATTTCTGAAAGGAAAACGTTATGAAAAAAATTATTGCAGTTTTACTCGTGGTTTTCATGGCGGCGGCGGTTTTTTCCTCATGCTCTAAAAAGAGCACGGGAATCAGCGTGTGCCTGGCGTCAGAACCCGATACGATCGATCCCGCTCTCAACAGCGCGGTCGACGGAGCCACGCTTATCGCCCACCTTTTCCAGGGCCTTTCCAAATGGGCTCAGGACGCAAACGGCAAGCTGGTGATCGTCGCCGACGCGGCGAAGGAGCTTGTGGCTCCGGTCGAGAACTCCGACGGAACGGTTACGTACACCTATACGCTCCGCGACGGTCTTAAATGGTCCGACGGAAAAGACGTCAAGGCTTCCGATTTCGTTTACGCATGGAACCGTGCGGCATCATTCGATCTCGGCGCTGACTACGGCTACATGTTTGAGGTCGTCAAGGGATATGACGCCATGGTCGAGGCCAAGGATTCCGGCGAAAAGGACAAGGACGGCGAACCCATCTACGTTGCCGCCAATCCCGATGCAAAACTTGACGCCGTTGCCGACGACGCAGCCAAGACTATCACGGTAACTCTTTCAAGCCCGGTTTCCTACTGGAACGAACTTCTCGCCTTCCCGACGTATTTCCCGGTACGCGAGGATGTCGTAAAGAATGAAGCATGGGCGACCGAAGCAGCCACTTACGTCTGCAACGGACCGTACACCATCGCAAAGTGGAATCACGACAGCGTGATCGTCCTCGAAAAGAACGCCAACTTTGTCGACGCTGATCAGATTAAGATGGACGTCATCAACTTCTATCTCTCCGATGATGCCAACAACATGCTCGCTAACTTCAAGAACGGTTCGTGGCAGTTGATCGACGACGTTCCGACAAACGAGATCAACACTCTCAAAAAGGATTATCCGAATGAATTCGTCATCGCGGGTCAGATTGGAACCTACTACGTCTGCTGGAACATAAACGAGGAGATCCTGCCCGCAGGCAAGATCACCGGCGACAAGGTTGCTGATGAAAAGGCAAGACAGGAGATCCGCAGCGCCATAGGACTTCTCTTTGACCGCAACTACATCGTCGAGGAGATCGGACAGGCCGGACAGGTTCCCGCATCCTCCTTCGTCGCAATGGGTATGACAGACGCCGACGGTACTGAATTTTACAAGAACGCCAACAAGGCCGCGGGCAACAGCTACGCCGGATACTATAACGTAGATGCCTCAGCTATGGAGTCCAATGTTGCCGCCGCAAAGGCCGTCCTTGACAAGTACTATGCAAAGGGCGACGACGGTAAGTACACCGATTTCCCGACGCTTGAGTATCTCTACAACACAAGCGAGGGTCACAAGGCCATAGGTGAATATCTCGCTGCTGCTCTTGACAAGCTCGGAATCAAGATGAATCTCACCAACCAGGAGTGGAACACCTTCCTCAACACCCGTAAGAACGGCGACTACACAATCGCGCGTAACGGATGGGTTGCCGACTACAACGATCCTATCTGCTTCCTTGATATGTGGACGACCGGCTCCGGCAACAACGACGTACAGTTCGGCAAGGGCGCAAGCGCCGATCTGAAGATGTACAATCTTGATCTGACTGCGTACGGATACGACGTTAATGTCGAAAACGGAACGTGGGCAGAGACATACGACGTGCTGATCAGCAAGATAAAGGGCTGCACCGACAACACCAAGCGCATGCAGATGATGCACGTTGCTGAGGATATGCTTATGGCGACCGGGTGCATCGTTCCGCTTTATTACTATACTGATATTTACATGATCGACGATTCCGTATCCGGATTCTTCTCGAACCCGCTCGGATACAAGTACTTCATGTACTGCACGATCAAATAATCGGATAAGTTAATAAATCCGCACACCCGCACCGGTTATTGCACGAAGGTGGCTGCTGAACAGTGTGCTGCGCTCCCTCATAAAGGGGAGCGCTTTTTTTGCAAAAAAATGTTAACAATCTGTAAATTTTCGAAAAAAGCTTGACAAACGGCAAAAGTATGTGTATAATATTGTCGCTTGATGTGCGTTGAAGCGAAAGGTTGCCCGGTTTTGCAGCTGATTCAGGTTTTCCGGGGTAATTTTCGTGGAGTATGTCCGATGCGTATTATCCTGTACGCGGCTGTCCACAGGTCGCACGTACGGGATGTAAGCTGAAACGGGCGAAAAGAGAATCAGGACCGCGATGCAATATCGCATTTCCGAGATCCCCCGTGGCGTGGATTTCGGTTTAAATTTGCGTACGGGTAGGAAACACCCGGACGAGTGTTCGGATTTTCATCCTCAAAATATTGAGATCAGGCCAATACTATTAAGGAGGAAAAACAGTGGCAGTCAAGGAGACTCTCAGAATCAAACTGAAGAGTTATGATCATTTCCTTATCGACCAGGCTGCGGAGAAGGTTGTCGAAACTGCAAAGCGCAACGGCGCGACGGTTTCGGGTCCCATTCCGCTTCCTACGGATAAAGAGATCATAACGATACTCAGATCGGTTCACGTAAACAAGGATTCCCGCGAACAGTTCGAACTGAGAACACACAAAAGGCTCATCGACATAATCAAGCCGTCGGCAAAGGTTGTTGACGCGCTTATGAGCCTGGAGCTTCCCGCAGGCGTGATGATCGAGATCAAATAATCGGTCGCAGTCTGCTGAAACCCCGAAGGTTTTATGTCATGTCGGAAGCGGTTGCCTGCCGCGGACCGACCAATAACTAAAATCAGGAGGAAATTTCCAATGAAAAAAGGCATTATCGGCAAGAAGATAGGTATGACGCAGATCTTCGATGCCTCGGGCAACGTAATTCCCGTGACTCTCATCGAGGCGGGACCATGCACGGTCACCCAGAAAAAGACCGTCGAAACAGACGGTTAC
>JAFZTO010000177.1 GCA_017618795.1 Clostridia bacterium
GACGCGCCGTTCTTCTTCCTTGTCGAAAAGAAATAACATTGCCTTAAATCATTTCATCAGAAAATTAAAGCAGAGAGGACCGCAGTCCTCTCTGTTCTTTTATACTTCTTTTTTTGTGTGCAGCACTACGTCGTGAGCGCCGCCCTCAATGATGCTTGCCTGAGACACAAGAGTCAGCTGAGCTTTTTTCTGCAGTTCAGGGATTGTCAGCGCACCGCAGTTGCACATGGTCGAACGGACCTTTGCAAAGGTTATGCGGACGTTGTCGGACAGTTTTCCGGCATATGGAACGTACGAATCGACGCCCTCTTCAAACGACAGCTTCTTGTCGCCGCCCATATCGTATCTCTGCCAGTTGCGGGCTCTCGCCGAACCCTCGCCCCAGTATTCCTTCATCAGCGTCCCGCCTAGATTGACCTTCTGCGACGGACTCTCGTCAAATCTGGCGAAATAGCGGCCTAGCATGATAAAATCGGCTCCCATCGCCAGAGCAAGAGTAATGTGGTGATCGTGCACTATTCCACCGTCCGAGCATACGGGAACGTAGACGCCTGTCTCGTAAAAATACTCGTTGCGGGCCTTGCATACCTCAATTAGCGCGGTTGCCTGTCCGCGGCCTATGCCCTTGGTCTCGCGCGTTATGCATATCGAGCCGCCCCCGATACCGACCTTCACAAAGTCCGCGCCGTTCTCGGCAAGAAAACGGAAGCCGTTTTTGTCGACCACGTTTCCCGCGCCTATTTTGACCGTGTCTCCGTATTTTTCACGAACCCAGTGAAGAGTTCTTTTCTGCCATTCGGTGTAGCCCTCCGAGCTGTCGATGCACAGAACGTCGGCTCCTGCCTCCACCAATGCGGGGATCCTTTGTTCATAGTCGCGGGTGTTGACACCTGCTCCGACCATGTAGCGCTTCTGACTGTCGAGCAGTTCGAGCGGATTCTGCTTGTGCTCGTCATAGTCCTTTCTGAACACGAAATAGAGCAGCCGTCCCTCTCCGTTCACTATCGGCAGGGAATTGAGCTTGTTATCCCAGATTATATCGTTTGCAGCCTTGAGAGTCGTGCCCTCCGGCGCGGTGATCAGCTTTTCAAAGGGAGTCATGAAAGCGCTCACGGGCAGATCCTCGCTCATGCGGCTGACTCGGTAGTCGCGGCCTGTGACAATGCCGAGCAGCCTGCCGTTTGCCGTTCCGTCGTCAGTGACGGCTGCGGTGGAATGTCCCGTCTTTTCTTTAAGGGCGATGACGTCGCGCAGAGTATCGTCCGGCTTCAGGTTGCTGTCGGAGACGACGAACCCCGCTTTGCTCTTTTTGACAGAGGCGACCATCGCCGCTTCGTTCTCAATAGTCTGAGAACCATATATAAAAGAAATTCCGCCCTCCTTGGCAAGCGCAACCGCCAGCTTTTCGCCGGACACAGACTGCATTATTGCCGAAACAAGCGGTGTTTTTATTATTATCGGCGATGTTTCGCCGGCTTTGAACTTCACAAGCGGCGTTTCGAGAGAAACCGCCGACGGAACGCACTCGGCGGACGAGTATCCGGGGACAAGCAGATATTCATTGAAAGTGTGAGATGCTTCTTCGAAAAAATAGGCCATTTCAGCGACCCTCCCTCTATGTTCTGCTTTAATATTATATCATATTTTTACTGTTTTGTAAACAGGAAAAACAGAAAAACCCGAAGAAATCTTCAGGTTTGTCTAATCTTTTCCCTGTTGAAACGGAGAATTTCAAAGGCGGCGACGGTTGCCGCGGAGGCGGCGGAAAGCGAGCCGTCAAAATCCCGCCCGTAATCTATTCTGATTTTCAGATCAGACGTTTCCAGAACCTTGCGGGAAATGCCGCGCTTCTCGCCACCTACGATAAGGAACAACGGAAAACTCAGATCAGCGTCAAAAACCGAAACGCTCTGCCGCATGTCTGCGCAGACGATTCGGAAACCTTCCCGTTTTAGAAGCGTCGCGGCGTCGTACGGATCTGATACGAAAACGTCAAGCAGTTCTGAGGCGCCGGCCGACGATCTTGCGACGATGCCCGACGCGCTCATCCAGTTGCGTTCGCCGAGCACTATTCCGTCGCATCCCGCCGCATACAGCGACCGCAGAGCATAACCGAAATTGTACGGGTCCTCAATGCCGTCAAGCATGGCGAGAAATTTTCTTCCCGCGAGCGCCTGCCCGTCGAGGGAAGGGAGCGTACGTCCGGTTGCCGCAGCGACAATATAACCGTGAGAGGACCCAACGGCCATTCCGTCGATAAAACTCTCTGGTACCGTCTCGACATCAAATCCGAGTTCAACACCCCGCATTTTCAGCCAGGCAAGCTCTTTTTTCTGTTCTTCCGCACGTGAAAGACCGACGTAAACGCGGGTTATTCTTCTGTCGTTAAGGCCGCCGCTCTGCATGGCGCTGATAACCGTACGGACCGAGATTATTCCCTCAAAGAGTACGCCACCCTTTATTCTTTCATTTTCCCTCTTCATGCTTTTTCCCGGTGAAACGTATTCCAAGCAAAGCAGCAATCGCAATAAATGCTATCCAGAGCACTGCTGTTCCTATATATATCCAAGGTCTTTCCCACATTGTCTTTACCGCGGTAAGTCTGCCGTCGACTATCTTCCATTCTCTGCCGTCATCCGGCATGACTCCGAAGCGACCGCTGCACTGCTCGGCGTATTCTCCCTGAAGCAGGATCGTCCCGGAGACATACTCGGCAACAGCCGTATCACCCGAATACCTGCCTGGCGTAATAAGGCATATTGTCTCGGCCTTCATCTCCGAAGCAACTTCTGGGATGCTGTCAGGTTTGTTAAGATCCACGAACACATCGTATTTTTTGTCAATGTATGGGTATTCAATGAATAAAAGCCTGCCGGTGTTGAATACCGCTTTCCCGAAACCGGCCTTGCACGCGGAGAAGCCTCCCCCCTGTATTTCAAGCGTCCCGGAATTGAATATTCCGCCGCCCATCTCCGCCTCTCCTTTTGACAGACTTCCTCCGGACAGAACAAATTCTCCTTCGTTGTATACGTTACCGCCTTTTTTCGCCGTGCCACCTGAGAGAGTACCGTCGTTCATGGTAATAACGCCTGAAGGATAGTTGAACACTGTCCCGCCTTTTCCGTCTGCCGACGACCCGTCAATATAGGTTCCGTTAAGGATAATTTTTCCCTGATTATTTATCGCACCTCCGTCACCGTGGGCGACCGAACCGCTTATCTGCCCTCCCGAAAAGACAAACGTACCACCGTTGTTTACGGCGCCGCCGTCCGTTGCGTAACAGTCTGATATGTAGGAGGACACAATCTCGACCGTACCTTCCCCCGAGTTCCAGACAGCTCCCCCTATGTCAGCATGACATCCGTATATCTCAGTCCCGGCGAGCGAAAGCGTCCCGCTCGCATTGCAAACGGCTCCTCCGACCTTTGAAAAACAGTTTTTTACCGTACCCCCGGCAAGCAACGCAGTGCCGTAGTTGAGCAGAAATCCACCGCCCATGTCATCCATGTTTCCGCATTTTTCAAACGTTCCTGCGTAAAGTGCGAATGTGCCATCATTACAAATTGCATGCGAGAAACCAAATCCCGAGGCCGACACTCCGAAAAGCACAATCGCCGAACAGTCATATCCAATACTGAGCAATCCCGACTGTTCGCTTCCTTCGAAAATTATGCCTTCATCTCCTGAACCTGTCGGACTTCCTATCGTGAGAGACGCGCCATTTATCAAATAAAACATGTATCCTGTATTGCCGGATATCAGCTTTGCACCCGCCCCCGTCAATGTGTATTCACCGCCATCAAGCATAATCGATCTCTCGAGCACCGTGTCAAAGCAGAGAAGCACGCCGTCGGAATTGAGAAGACAGTTCTGTTCCCCGCCCAACGCTTCAAAAAGCCCCTGCTGATTGGTTACGGTCACTCCGCCCGGAGCTCGTCCGTTTTCCGCGGAAACCGACAACGCAAACATGGAGAACAGCACAGTTATTACTAGAATGACAATAAAGCTTTTTTTCAAGAAATCACCTCTGTTAAAAACAAAAC
>JAFZTO010000178.1 GCA_017618795.1 Clostridia bacterium
ATTCTGTTCCGTCCATCCGGGCGCGGGATAAAATATCGGGTAGTCGCATGTCACGCTTGCCGCTACTCTGCAGTTTTCATCGCATGCGAGGACTTTTACGCCTGACGTTCCCACGTCGATTCCTAGTATTACTTTCATGTCAGCCTCTTATGTGTATGCCGTTTTCGTCAAGACGGCCTATTATTTTGTCGACGTGCAGCTGGACTTCGTTCATGGAGAGAGTCCTGTCGTCGGATGAGAATGTGAACCGCACCGTTACCGATTTTGCCCCTGCAATTCCATCGTAAACGTCGATTACCCTTGCTGACGTTATAGGTGATGAAAGCATGTCGGACCAGCAATTTTCCGCGTCGCGGAATGCTTTGCCTTCGGGGATGACAAGAGAAAGGTCGATGTCAATCCCCGGGAATTTCGACGGTTCAGTATAACTTACTTCCGCTTCAGGAACCGAGCAGAACAGATCTGCGTCAACTTCGGCGCATACGACGCTTGCCGTCTTGTCGATTTTAGAGAGATTTGCCGGGTGCAGCGTACATATTGCGGCGATTTTAATTCCGCCGGCCGAAACGGCAAAAGTGTTTTTCGGGTGCTCCCAGCGGTGTTCCGGATAGGTGCGTTCAAATACGGCCGCGGTGTGCTTTATCTCCTCTGCCATAGTGCGAAGGATTCCCGCAAGTTTGTCGAAAAGCTGTTTTTCAGAAGCCGTTTTCGAGTAAAGAACGATACCGAGCGACGATTTTTCGTCACATTCGCCGTTTTCTCTCAGACCGTGAACAACGCGTCCGATCTCGAAAATTCCGAAGTTATCCGAAAAGCCCTTGTTTTCAGAGGCAATGGAAAGGAGAGTAGGGATCATTGACCTTCTCAGGGTTCCGTTCTCAGGCGTCGGTATGTTAAGTATCCGTACGTTATCCTCAACGTCGATGCCGAGCTTTTTGTATTTTCCGTCCTGCCAGATGTATGAGTGGACTTCGTGAAGCCCGAAACGCTGAACGAGGATGTTTTTGATCGAATTGCAGTCGGAGCGTGAAACCGACGAGCGTACAGGCTTCAGCAGGCTCTTTGTCGTGCCGATCGCGAAGTTGTCATAGCCGTATATTCTTGTAATTTCTTCAATTATGTCAGCCTTGATCGTTACGTCCTTGGTTGCGCGCCATGTGGGCACCGTTACCGTAAAACTTTCGCCGTTTCTGCTCACGTCAAAGCCGAGATTATCAAGAGTGCCGACAATTCTTTCTTCGGAAATATCGATTCCGGTATATCTGTCAACGTATTTTTTATCAAATTCTATTCTGCGCACAGGATAACGGTTGACGTAAACGTCGTTGAGCTTTGACGAAACGAAGGCTCCGCCGTCTATGCCGGACAGAAGACGGACAAATCTGCGCGACGCGGTGTCGCACAGCTCGGGATCGAGTATTTTTTCGTATCTCATGCTCGCGTCTGTGCGCAGCCCCAGCCTTGACGACGTTTTTCTTACTGATATGCCATCGAAATTTGCGGATTCGAGCACTACCGTCGAGGTGTCGCCTATTATTTCAGAATCAAGACCGCCCATTATTCCCGCTATTGCCACCGGAATGTTGTTGTTGTATATCATCAGTGTATCGGGGGTGATTTTTCTGTCAATGCCGTCGAGCGTTCTGAATTCTAATTCTTCCGCGGGAGTGCCAACTCCGATTTCCTGGACTTTTCTTCCGTCAAATGCGTGCATGGGCTGCCCGAGCTCGAGCATGACATAGTTTGTAAGGTCGGCGAGCAGATTGATTCCCCTCATCCCGCAGTAGTAAAGACGTATCTGCATGGCGACTGGAGAGACGGTTTTGCTTATTCCGCTTATCTGCAGACTGCAGTAGCGGTAAAGAAGGTCGCTGCGCATTACCTTGATGGGGATTATGTTGTTTCCGTCGTATTTTATTTCCGCAAGTTCCAGGGGTTTCAGTTTTTTTCCAGTTATTGCGGCAAACTCTCTTGCTATGCCGTAGTGTCCCCATAGGTCAGGTCTGTTTGTGAGCGATTTGTTGTCGACCTCGAACACGACGTCGTCGATCGGGTATACGTCCTTTATGTCCGCCCCGAGAGGAGCGTCCGGATCTATAAACATAAGTCCGGAATGGTCATCCGAAAGGCCGAGTTCGTCTGACGCGCAGCACATTCCGAAGGAAGTGTATCCGGCTATTGTGGCAACGCCTATTTCACCGGCGGGAAGGCGTGCTCCCACGGTTGCAAGGGCTACCTTCTGGCCCTCGCTCACGTTAGGAGCGCCGCACACGACGTCGAGAATTTCTTTTCCCGTGTCTACCTTGAGCAGGTGCAGTTTTTTGGAATTTGGATGGTTTTGTACAGAAACTATCTGTGCGATTATTACGCCGCTTATATCGCGGCCTTTATAATAAACGTCCTCGACCTCCGCCGTGGAAAGTGTGAAGCGGCGTATCAGCTCATCGGTGTTTTCTCCCGAAAGGTCGACAAACTCATTTATCCAGTTCATTGAAACAAACATTGTTCTTTACCTCATCTTCCGGTGAACTGCGAGAGAGCCTTCAGGTTTCCGCTGTTCAGCATTCTTATGTCTTTTATGCCGTACTTCATCATTGCGAGTCTTGTTAAGCCGAGTCCGAAGGCAAAGCCGGTATATTTTTCGGGATCTATGCCGCCGTATTTCAGTACGTTCGGGTGTATCATGCCGCAGGGACAGAGCTCGAGCCAGCCGGAATTCTTGCAGGACGGACATCCCTTACCGTGGCATATCGTGCAGGAGATGTCGAGTTCGAAGCCAGGTTCGACAAAGGGGAAGAAGCCCGGACGCAGGCGGACCGTGATGTCCTGTTCGAAAACCTCGGAGAGCATTGTCTTCATGAAATAAATCAGGTTGGATATTGAAATGTCCTCGTCGATCATTATCCCTTCAAGCTGGAAAAATGTGTTTTCGTGGCAGGCGTCGGTCGATTCATTCCTGAAGCAGCGGCCGGGGAAGATGGCGCGTACGGGGGCCCCGTATTTTTCCATGATGTAGTTCTGCGCCGCCGAGGTGTGCGTTTTGAGCAACTGCCCGTTGTCAAGGTAGAACGTGTCCTGCATGTCGCGCGCCGGGTGGTGCTTTGGGATATTAAGCGCCTCGAAGCAGTGATAGTCGTCGACAATTTCACTGTAGTTTTCCACAATAAATCCCATGGAGGAGAAAATGTCCTCGACCCTGCGCTGGATAAGTGTTATGGGGTGATAAGAACCGAGCTGCAGGTCGGTAGGCAGTGAAGGGTCATACCGCTCCGCGGAGTCGATGAGTCTCTGTTCCTCCGCCGCGGCTATCTCAGTCTGCTTCTCCGCAAGACGCTTTTCGATAAACTGCTTGGCATCGTTTATGATCTGGCCGGCGTTTTTTTTCTCCTCTCCGGTAATGTTTTTGAGATCGGCGAGAAGCGCGGAAACGTATCCCTTTTTACCTAGGTATTCCACCCGCAGTCCTTCCGCTTCTACAGTGTTTCTGATTTGAGAGAGCCGTTCTTCAAATTTTTTTCTCAGCTCTTCAGTGTTGATAGCCATATATTCCTCCAGAAAAAGAAAATCCGTCCCTGCCATGGGACGGGAAAACCCGCGGTACCACCCGTGTTCGGATAAATCCGCTCTTTTGCGGCCGATTGCCGGCCGGTGCATTCCGCTTAAACGCATACGCTTTTCGCGAAAGGGCTCCGCCGCTGAAATTCACACGGGAACAGCAGAAACGTCTCACAGCCACGGCCGTTTCTCTCTGCATGC
>JAFZTO010000017.1 GCA_017618795.1 Clostridia bacterium
AACGAAATCGAAATTAGAGAGCTTAAAGAAGGCCTTGATAAACTGCCGCCTTGTTTCCTCGAAGTGAAGAATGAAATAATACTTGGTTGCGGATATTGGTATCCTCTCAGCGGAAAAAAGACTTCATTGAGTGTATCTGTTTACTCCCTGGACAAGATCTACGAAGGCCAAATTATCGGACTGCTTAAGGCTGTATTTGATAAAGCGGAAATAAAAGATGCGACTGGATATCATCCTTACTGGTTCAAAGGGCAGCAAACGTGGACTCATGTGAAAAACATGACAAAGCTGTTATACGAGCAGGATGACGATGGCTATGTTTTTCCTTGGATGATGGAAATGTATTATTATGACAAAAGCGAAGAATGGATTGTCTATGTTTCGCATGAAGGAACTATCACGTTTGCCGGAGAAAAGCTGGCGCAGATATCAAAAAGAGTAATTCCAGATTGCTATATCTATAATTTTTTTGAATAACAGAAGGTGAGCGACTTGCTTATGACCAATTATGATTTCTACGATATTTACTTTATCTTAGTTGCCATTCGTTTTAAGCCTCAAAACGAGTGCAACGCCGAGATCGTTCAATCGGTTATCGATATTATTTCTGCCCCGCAAAACGGAAATGATGTTGACAGCAACATCGTCCGAAAAAAGATCCGCGAAATAGACAATCTGGATCGGGACCTTTTCAAGTTTGCCTTTGTTGACAATATATACACCTACGGAATCAGATTTATTAAAGAAGGTTATCCTTATTCTTTTTTGAAAAACGCTTTTGACATACTGCTTAAATGTATTAATGACGGAGATTATAATCAGGTTTATGCGCTTGCGGATGCGCTTCACAATGTTCCGATTTTTCTGTCTGACGGGTGCAAGAACTTGAAAAATGCGTTGAGAATAGAATTCTCCGATTATAACAAGAAATACGGAACAGATTTACGAAAAGAACTATTTCGGTAGGGCAAAGATTATGACAATGAACAAAGACAAGACAATAAACAGTCGACAGTTCAGACAGTTTCTAAAACGCGGCCACGGCCGGTGTTTTGTTGTGCTGAAATCGACTGCTGATATTGAAAAATACAGAGAAGACGTCCTGTGGGGATGCCTTAACGGGTTCGCTTTTGACGCACAGTGCGAGGGCTCCCGGGCGGCATACCTTCATCGTCTCGTTTGTCTGTTTCCCGACAGGGAATCATTCGTGCCTGCAATTTCTGAAAAGTTTCTGTCTTTGAATACCCGCAAGTCATGGGAGCATCTCCACTTCAGCGAATTGCTTTCCTACTTTGCGGAAGACGGGGACGAACTTGCCGAGAAGACGCTTCGGGAAAAGTACAATAATATATACAACAAAATGATCTCCAAGAAAAGG
This sequence comes from Clostridia bacterium, assembly GCA_017618795.1. Taxonomy (GTDB): domain Bacteria; phylum Bacillota; class Clostridia; order Oscillospirales; family CAG-272; genus Colimorpha_A. The sequence continues at coordinate 1,379 of JAFZTO010000017.1, forward strand.
TTCGGTTTTGTCGACTTCGACAGAGAGTGCCTGTAATATCTTGCAATCATATTTGGACTAAGAAATATAAACAGCTGGATCGACGTTGCCTCCGATCTCGGCAAGCTTGCCATTGCCAATAATCATTACAGAAATCATTTTGGCTTTGACTGGTTTCTGTTTTATTCCCGGGATAAATACACAGAAAAAAGGCTTCTTAATCTTCTTGAAAAAAAGAAATCAACGTCAGAATCGCTATCAGTTTTTTACGACCTGTATGTATCCGAGATTAAAGCGGAAAAAGAGAGAAACGAATCAAGAAGGCAGGAGACAGATACTGTTCCGACCGTTGAAAAGCTGATCGAAGATTCACAAAACGGTCAACTTATTCGAAGGGATGCCATACGGTTCAGACGGCAGGCGGACGCCGATGAAAAGAAGCGACTGGCAGAAGAACTAGAAAAAGAAAAAGATATATAGTTTTTCCTTTAACGGAAGTCTTTCTGCTTTTCTCAGAGGACAGGACGGAGCCAGACTTCCCGGCGACGGAGACTGGCACGGGTTCAGAGCGGACACGGACAGCTACTCCTACTTCTTCCGTCTGAAGCCTCAGGCCGGCGACTACAACGTCTACGCATGGTGCTACAAGAGAGACTGGCTGGACGATCACATGGCCAGAGCCGAAAAAGGAATACGGTTTAATAAAAAAATCGGAAATTATTATTTTTTTTAAATTTTTTTTGTCAATCCTCTTGACAAATTAGCGAATGCTAACTATAATATTATGCGGTTGGAAGAATCTGGCCGTTTTTTAGAACGCGCGGTTAGAGTATGCTAACCATTTTCAAGGCCGTACGGTTAGCGTGTGCTAATCAATTAAGTAAGGGGGACGGAATATGATACCGCTTTGTCTAGCTTATCAGGGAGAACCGCTTATAATAAAAAAGATAGGCGGAAGCCCTGAAGTCAAACAGCACCTAGAAACTCTCGGCTTCAACGTCGGAGGCGAAGTGATGATTGTAAACACGCTTGGCGAAAACCTTATCGTAAAGGTAAAGGAAAGCCGGGTGGCCGTCAGTGACGAGCTGGCAAGAAAAATAATGGTGTAATTTTTTTACCAAGGAGGGATGAACATTGAAAACATTAAGAGACGTTAGAATCGGGGAAACCGCAACGGTCGTTAAGCTCCATGGCGAAGGCGCTGTCAAACGACGCATCATGGATATGGGAATCACCAGACGAACCCCCGTCTACGTACGCAAAGTTGCTCCGCTCGGTGATCCCGTTGAGATCACCGTGAGAGGCTACGAACTGTCAATCCGTAAAGCAGACGCGGAAATGATAGAGGTAGAATAAAGAATCTGCATATTTTTTCGGACAGCAGTTAGCGGTTGCTAATCGTTCAAAGCTCGAATGAGCAGAAAGGAAACATTAAATATGAACATAAGAATTGCCCTTGCGGGCAACCCGAACAGCGGAAAAACAACGTTGTTCAACGCTTTGACAGGATCGAATCAGTTTGTCGGGAACTGGCCGGGCGTTACTGTTGAAAAAAAAGAAGGCAAGCTGAAAAAGCACGACGGAGTGATCGTAACCGACCTTCCCGGAATTTATTCCCTTTCTCCCTATACACTTGAAGAGGTTGTAGCGAGAAATTACCTCATTGGGGAGCGCCCTGACGCGATACTTAACATCGTTGACGGCACTAACCTTGAAAGGAACCTTTATCTTACCACGCAACTTACCGAGCTTGGCATTCCTGTCGTTGTTGCAATCAATATGATCGACCTTGTCAAAAAGGAAGGCGACAAAATAAATCTGAACGAGCTTTCCCGTCAGATCGGCTGCCCGGGGGTTGAGATCTCTGCTCTTAAGGAAACTGGAATTGCGGAAGCTGCGGAAACTGCAATCAACGCAGCAAAAAACGGGAAGACCATTCCGCAGCATAAGTTTTCTGGCCCGGTCGAGCACGCGCTTGCTCACATTGAGGAAGCGGTTGTTCACAATATGCCGGAGGAACAGCAAAGATGGTACGCTGTTAAGATTTTCGAACGTGACGAAAAGGTCCTGGAACAGCTTAAGCTTGACGAGAAAGTTTTGTCTCATATTGAAGAGGACATTAAAGCGGCTGAAACAGAGCTTGACGATGACGCTGAAAGCATTGTCACAAATGAAAGATACATTTACATAGCTGAGGTCATAAAAGCGTGTTATAAAAAGAAATCCGAAAAGAAGCTGACAAAAAGCGACAAAATCGACAAAATAGTAACCAACAGATGGCTGGGCCTTCCGATTTTCGCAATTGTCATGTTTCTTGTGTATTTTTTGGCTATGGCTCCCGGGGCACCGGGAACAATGGCTACTGACTGGGCCAACGACGGGTTGTTCGGAGACGGTTATCATCTGTTAGGCATAGGGTCAAAAAAGTATGAGGCAAAGGTCGAAGACTATGACGCCGCCGTCAACGCTCTTGCCGCATACGGAAAAGAATTTGATACCGAAGACGAAGAATTTGATCCCGAACAATTTATAAACTCACTTGAAGCGTTCACGTCGGTTGAGGCCTCTGCAACAGTAGACGTCACCGATGACGAGACGCTTGAGGTATCGACGCTGACCGTTTATTTCGACCAAGTGCCTGATGACGCAGACGAAGAATCAACAAACGGCATGACGTTCAGGGAAGCCGTGGACTATTTCAAGACAAACGGCTTTGATGAGCCGGATCCTGCCGATGACGGAGTCTGGGTGCCCGGAATTCCCGCGCTGCTCGACAAGGCATTGCTCGATGGCGACGGAAATCCGAGAGTTCCCGAATGGCTTTACGGCCTTATCATGAAGGGTATAGTCGCCGGTGTCGGTGCCGTGCTCGGATTCGTTCCTCAGATGCTCGTACTGTTCTTCCTTCTTGCGATTCTCGAGGGTTGCGGGTACATGGCTCGTATTGCTTTCGTGCTTGACCGTATTTTCAGAAAGTTCGGTCTTTCAGGCAAATCCTTCATACCTATGCTTGTCGGTACCGGATGCGGAATCCCCGGCATTATGGCGTCACGAACCATAGAGAATGAGCGTGACCGCCGCATGACGATCATGACAACAACGTTTATTCCGTGCGGAGCGAAGCTTCCGTTTATAGCAATGATTGCCGGAGCGCTGTTCGGCAAATCCCCGTGGGTCGCGGTTTCCGCGTACTTTATCGGAATGGCTGCCATCATTATATCAGGAATTATGCTTAAGAAAACAAAGAGGTTCGCGGGCGATCCGGCACCGTTTGTGATGGAACTTCCCGCTTATCATCTGCCAACATTCAAAAACGTACTCAGGTCAACATGGGAGCGAGGCTGGTCATTCATCAAAAAAGCAGGAACGATCATACTGCTTTCAACCGTTGTTGTATGGTTCACATCCTTCTTCGGTTGGATCGATGGTTCCTTCCGTATGCTTGCCGAGGAAGAAATGGGCAGCTCGATACTTGCTTATATCGGCAAAGGCGTGGCATGGATATTTGCTCCTCTCGGCTGGGGGAACTGGAAAGCGGCCGTTGCCTCTGTCACCGGACTTGTGGCTAAGGAAAACATCGTCGGAACAATGGGCATTCTTTACGGCGACTGGATGGGAATTTCCGCATCGTTCGCAACAAAGATCGCGGGCTTTTCGTTCCTGGTGTTCAACCTGCTCTGCGCTCCGTGTTTCGCGGCTATCGGCGCTATCAAGCGCGAGATGAACAACCGCGGTTGGACATGGTTCGCAATCCTTTATGAATGCGGCTTTGCATATGCGATTGCACTTATGATCAATCAGTTCGGAAACCTCTTCACAGGAAGTGTTGGCACGGGTGCGGGAACGGTCGTGAACGTGATCAGTCTTGTCGCCGCGTTCGTATTGTTCGGACTGATGATTTACATGCTGTTCTTCAGAAAGTACAAAGAAGCGACAAAGCTCACACAGAAGGTTAAAGTATAAAAATAAAGAAAAGAAAAGGAGCATAATAATATGTTTGCATGGATTGCGGACAATGCGGCGACGATCATCGCAATAATCATTGTACTGCTTTTGATTGGAATTGCCGTGTTATCGATAATAAGAGACAAGAAGAGCAAAAAAGGCGTATGCACGGGAAACTGCTCAACATGCGGAATGAGCTGCTCCTACAGTAAAAAGAGAAAATAACCTTTTAACCCGGGGACAGGCAGTGAATCGGATATGCCGATCTTTCTGTTCTCGGGTTCCTTTATAATGGTGGTATATATGCCTATAGTGAAGTTTGAGAATGTTTCAAAAATCTATACGAGTGGCGATCACGAGCTTTATGCGCTCAATCAAGTCAGCTTTTCGCTTGATGAAGGGAAATTCGTCGTTATACTTGGTCCGTCCGGCGCGGGCAAAAGTACGCTGCTCAATCTGCTCGGCGGACTCGACAGCCCGAGCGAGGGGACGATCACCGTAGCTGGAGCGGATATTTCAAAACTGTCTGACAACGAGCTCGCCGACTATCGCGCGTCTTTGGTAGGTTTTGTGTTCCAGTTTTACAATTTGATTCCGACGCTGACGGTCTATGAAAACGTCAAACTCGTTTCGGAAATCTCGAAAAACGCGATAGACGCCAAAGATATGATTGGCCGGGTAGGACTTCTCGACCATCTGAACAACTTCCCTTCGGAGCTGTCGGGCGGCGAACAGCAGCGTATTTCGATTGCCCGCGCGCTGTGCAAGAATCCGAAGATCCTGCTTTGTGATGAGCCGACGGGTGCTCTTGACTCCGAGACGGGCGTGATGGTGCTCAAACTGCTTCTTGATATGGCGAAAAACTACGGCAAGACCATCGTCATCGTCACACACAATCAGAATATCGCAAAAATGGCGGACGTCGTGATTCGCGTCAAGAACGGAAAGATACGCGAGGTTATCGAACAGAAGAACCCGCTTTCCGCTGACGAGGTGGAGTGGTGATGCTTCTTTGCAAACTGCTCCGCACCGCGTGGAGCTACAAAGCGCAGTTCCTTTCGATGATCATTATGATGACGCTCGGAATCGGAATCTTCCTCGGCTTCAATATGGAATGGAAGACCATTGAATACGATGTCGGAAAATTCTTTGAAGAGACAAAATACGCAGATTACCGTCTGTATTCGGAAAGCGGTTTTACCAAAGACGATCTCGACAAGATCGCCTCGATCGAAGGCGTTGACGCGGCGACGCGGTATCTTTCGGTCAATCTTGAAATCAAGGGTGACAGCAAAAAATCCCTCGCACTGGACGTTTCGGAAAACTACACCGTCTCAACGTTTACACTGATGGACGGCGCGAAATATGACGAAAACGGCGACGGCATCTGGCTGTCCGACAAATTCGCGAGGCTGAATAAAATCAAGATCGGCGATACCATCACGCTTGAATTTCAGGGACTGGATGTCGAAAGCAAGGTCGTCGGGCTGATCAAGGCCGGCGAGCACATGATCTGCCTTGCCGACAGCAACCAGGTCATGCCGGATTTCAATACGTTCGGTTACGCATACGTATCTCCCGCGAAACTCGGCGCGATCATCCGCGAGAAGGCGCTGAACACTCTGACCGACAAACTGCAGAAAGCGGGCGTACCGGCTGACAAGATCAAAGAGCAGGCGGAGGCGATGCTGACGGGAGAGATGCTGTCGGAAGCGACCGATCATGCGTTCCCTCAGATCAATCTGCTCTCAAAACTGGAGAAAACCGAACTGGAAGACGCCGTCAAAGACAAACTCGGCAAAACGCTGATGGTCGTATCAAAGGACGATCACGCCGTGTATAAAGAAGCGATGGGCGAGGCGACCGAAGGCAAGGCGATGGGCTCAATTCTGCCCGTGCTCTTCCTCGCTATCGCGATACTGACGATGGTGACGACGATGCACCGCATCGCCACCCAGGAAAAGACGCAGATCGGCGTACTTAAAGCGCTTGGATTCAAAAACCGCGCGATCCTGCTCCACTATTCTTTCTACGGTCTGTTTATCGGCGTCGTCGGCTCGGCACTGGGCGGTGTGCTCGGATATTATGTATGCAAGCTTGTCATGAGCGAGAACGGCATGATGGGCACCTATTTCGATATGCCCGACTGGACGGCGGCTGCGCCAACGTTCTGCTGGTCGATCATAGCCGGAACGGTGCTGCTCCTCGCGCTCATCAGTTTTCTCTCCGTTCGTGCACAGCTTCGCGGCACGGCTGCAGACGCGCTCCGTCCGTATACGCCGAAGAAGATGAAAAAGTCCATCCTTGAGAGACTGCCGTTTTTCTCCAAAATGAGCTTCGCGACGAAATGGAACCTGCGCGACCTGATGCGCCACAAAAGCCGCTTTGCGATGACGCTGGTCGGCATCATCGGATGTATGATCCTGCTCGTCGGCGGGCTTGGGATGCGCGACACGATGGCGGGCTTTCTCGATCTGCTCGACAGCGGAGTTTCTCACTACGCGACGAAAGTCAACATTGTTGAAAACACGGAACGCGAAAAGGTCGATAGGCTGATCGCCGACCTGGATGCCGACTGGGAGAGCTATTCCGGTATCAGTATTGACGGCTACACCGCAACGCTCGATATCGTCCACAACGAAAACGGCAGATTCAGCGTCATCGACGAAGACAATAAAAAGATCGATCTGCGCGATGACGGCGTTTACCTTTGTCTGAGACTTGCCGACCGGGCGAAGATCGGTGAAACCATAGAGTTTTCGCCCTACGGAAGCGAGGAGACCTACCGCGTCAAGGTCGTCGGCTACAACCGTTCGATCATGACCGAAAGCGTCACGATGACCGACAAATACGCCGACGAACTTGGGATCGAATACAGTGTTTCCGCCGTTTATACAGACAAGGATTCAAGTGAGATCCCGTCGTCGGGGCTGATTTCCGGCAAACAGGACAAGCGGCAACTGATGGACAGTTTCGCAAGCTTTGTAGATATCATGGATTCAATGGTGCTAATACTCGTCGTTGCCGCCGTGATCCTCGGAACCGTGGTGCTGTACAACCTCGGCGTGATGAGCTACGTTGAACGTTCGCGAGAACTTGCTACTTTAAAGGTGCTCGGCTTCCGCAGTAAAAAAATCGGTCAGCTTTTGATCTCGCAGAACGTCTGGTTGACGGTGATTGGCGTGATCCTCGGTCTGCCGGCGGGGCTCGGAACGCTTTACTGGATGCTGACCGCACTTGCTGGGGAATATGAAATGAAGCTGATGCTCGGACCGCTGACCTACTCCGTCTCGATCCTGCTGACATTCGGCGTTTCGCTCTTCGTCGGCTGGATGGTCGCGCGCAGGAACAAAAAGATCGACATGGTCGAAGCGCTGAAAAACGCGGAATGAGAGGCTTTTATGAATAAGATAACGGTTAAACCCGACGGCTGATGTGCTGTATAATTGAAGCACACATATGCGATACGATAGTAAAATCAATCCCGAAAGCGACGAAGGTCAG
>JAFZTO010000179.1 GCA_017618795.1 Clostridia bacterium
CCCGCGAGCGAGCGCTCTCTATAACGTTCCGGTCCGCCCAGTCTTTCAGTTCCTCCGACAGCAGAACCGGCTCCAGCGCGAGCGGCAGAACGCTGTGCAACTCCGCCTGGCGGAACACCATGCGCGCCTGTATGCCGTCAGGCAGATCATCCGGGTCCGCCGGCTCTCCGCGGATTGCCTTTTTCAGCAGCGAGATAAGAGCGCTTTTTTCGTCATCCATCGTCATCCCCGCCGACGTCTGCGGCGTCAAGTTCCTTCTCTATCTGACTCAGCAGCTCGGATATGTGCGCACCGCGCCTGAGAGATTCGTCGTTTACAAAGCTGAGCTCCGGGGTAATGCGGAGATTCATACGCTTCGCGAGACAGGAACGTATGTATCCCGCCGCCTGCGCAAGGCCCTTGCCGCAGTCGCCGTCCCTGTGCTCCCCCATTACGGAATAATATATTTTGCAGTATTTTAAATCGGCGGTGCAGTCTGCCCTCGTGACCGAAACAAAAGCGCCTGAGACGCGGGGGTCCTTGACCGTCCGTATTATCTCGGCCGTCTCCTTGAGTATCTGCTCGTTTACGCGCTCGATTCTGTGGTTTGCCATTTTCGTCCTTCGTTTCCGTTTTTTTACGCACATAATATTATACCACAAAAATGTCTCCGTGTCAATATGCTTTATTTTTCCCGAAACTATTGACTTTCGTGATTTTTTTTGTTATAATATATGGTGAAGTATTTTTCGACGGAGTTTTTTATGAAAAGTATGACAGCCTTCGGGCGGGCAGCCGGAACGTCCGGCGGGAAAAATTACGTCTGCGAGGTGAAATCCGTCAACAACCGGTATCTCGACGTCACCGTCAAGCTTCCGAGAAACTACTCGTTCCTTGAAGAGCGAGTCACCGCGCTCGTGAAGGAGCGCGGGATAAGCCGCGGCAAGGTCGACGTGTTCATTGGTATCGAGGCAGCGGAAAGCAGAGGAGTCACCGTCGCGCTCGATACTCTCTATGCCGACAGCTACATCGCGGCGCTGCGCGAACTGAAGGAAAAATATTCCCTTCCCGGAAAAGTCACGCTTGAGCTTGCGGCGCGCGGCGACGGAATGTTCATAGCCTCTAAGCCGGAGGAGGACGCGGAGGCGGACTGGCAGGGGCTTCTGCCGTACCTGAACTCGGCGCTTGACGGATTCGAGCAGTCGCGGACGGCGGAAGGCGAACGGCTAAAAGCCGACCTTGCGGCGAAAAAGGAAAATCTGCGCTCGATAGTCGCGGCGGTAAAGGAAAAATCCGCTCTGAACGCAAAGGGCTACCGCGCCGCGCTTGAGGAAAAGCTGCGCAAAACGCTCGACGAAGTCGGCGTCACATTTTCGTCCGACCGCATTCTCACTGAGGTCGCGATTTACGTTGACAAGACGGCGGTAGACGAGGAGATCGTGCGGCTATACAGCCATTTCAAGGCTTACGACGACGCGCTGAACTCTGCGGAGCCTGTCGGCAGACGCCTTGATTTCCTGGTCCAGGAAATGAACCGCGAAGTCAACACCACGGGCTCCAAAGCCTGCGACGCGGAAATAGCCGCGCTTGTGGTCTCCGCCAAATGCGAGCTCGAAAAAATCAGAGAACAGATACAGAACATAGAGTGAGGCAGAAAATGAAACTAATCAACATCGGCTTCGGAAACATGGTCGCAGCGGACAGGGTCATTTCGCTCGTCGGCGCCGACCGCGCGCCAATCAAAAGATTCATCGCCGACGCGAAGGCGGCCGGCAAGGCCATCGACGCGACCTGCGGCCGCAAGACGCGCTCGGTCATAATCACAGACAGCGATCACGTAATTCTGTCGGCGATACAGCCGGAGACCGTCTCAAACCGTCTGAACGGCTGCGCTCCCGACGACGGCGGCGAGGATGAGGACGAAGATGAATGATCCGACTGTCCTCGGAAGCGAAAAGGGAGTTCTGCTTGTGGTCTCCGGGGCGTCCGGCACCGGAAAAGGCACCGTAAACAGACTCCTGCTGAAAATGTACCCGGAGGAATTCGCCTTCTCGGTTTCAGCCACGACGCGCAAGCCGCGGAAAAACGAAAAAGACGGAGACGACTACGCCTTCATCACCCGCGAGGAGTTCGAACGGAAGATCAGGGACGGGGAGATGCTCGAATACACCGAGTACTGCGGAAACTACTACGGCACGCCGAAAAGCGAGCTCGACAAGCTGGACGGCGGAAAAAACCTGATCCTCGAGCTTGAGATCGACGGGGCGAGAAACGTAAAAGCGATAATACCCGACGCAGTTGCGGTGTTCATCCTGCCCCCGGATTACGAAACGCTGAAGGCCCGGCTCGAAGGAAGAGGAACAAACGCCCCCGAAGATATCCAGCGAAGGCTTGACAGGGCGCTTGAGGAGTTCCGTCAGACCGGATGCTACGATTACTTCGTGGTCAATCCGGACGGCGGCGCCGAGAAGGCTGCGGAAGCCGTCCGCAGTATCGTAAACGCACACAAACACAGTTCATCAAGAGGACGGGAGAAGTTCGGTTTGCTTTTCCCCGAAAAGAAATAAGAGGTCAGACTTAAATGGCAAACGAAGAAAAAAAGGTAAACAACATGATAACGCCGTCCGTCACGGTGCTTTCCCAGAACAACAGATACAACCGCTACACGCTCGCAATCGCGGTCGCGAAGTGCGCGCGCGAGGCAACCAACGAATACCAGAGGCAGCGTGCCGAAGCGGAGAGACTTATAGAACGTCACGAAACCGACAGACCGGCGTACCAGCTCGTGGAGCCGAGATTCCGCGATGAGCGCGCCGTCAGGATCGGCATCGACAAGATACTGAACGGCGAGTACGTGATCGACGACTCCGCGCTGTCGAACAAAGATCTCGACAGAATTGACGACTGACGGCGTCCCGTCCGTGGCGGGAGTCCACATTCTCGACCTACCGTACGACGCGGACAGAGTTTACGACTACAGAATACCCGACGAACTGAAAGGAACGGTAGAGACCGGAGACGTTGTCGCCGTTCCTTTCGGCATGTCTTCAAGAGGACAGCAGGCGGTCGTCGCAAGGCTCTCCTCAAGCTCGGAGTTCCCCGATCTCAAGGAGATCATCGCAAAATGCGGCGTTTCCCTGCCGCGGGAGATGACCGGGCTCTGCGACTACATGAAGGAGCATTTCTTCTGCTCCTACGGCGAGGCCGCACGGGTCATGGCGCCGACGTACGCGGTTCCGCTTCTCCGCAACTGGTACCTTCCGGCCGGCTCCAAAATGCGGGAATACGGCAAAACCGAGCGCGAAATAATCGATTACGTTGCGTCGCACGGCGGTGCCGCGGAGCAGACGCTCGTCAAAAAATTCGGTCTTAAATCTCGGGCCCCGCTGCGGCGTCTTGCCGCCGAAGGAGCGCTCAGGTGCGAAACGAGACTTGCCGAAAAACATATGCCGGCCGACGAGAGAGTTTCGCTGTGCGAGAAATACCGTCCGCTTGCGGCGGAGGAACTCAGGGCTCTCGTCAGAGGCGAAAAGCAGAAAGAGGTTCTCGAATTCCTTTCCATCAGCGGCGAGGAAACCCTGTCGTCCCTGTACTCCGAAACGGGGGCCGGACGTGTAACGGTCAAATCGCTGGAAAAAAACGGCTTCGTCAGGATAATCCGCACCGAAAAATACCGCGATCCGTACGCCGGGCTCGACGCTCCGGCGACGTTTCCCGTACTCTCCGGAGAGCAGAAAGACGCGGCGGACAGGATAACCGCCCTCTGCGAAAGCGGTAAACCGGCCTGCGCTCTTCTGTACGGCGTCACGGGAAGCGGAAAGACCTCGGTCATAGGACAGGTCATCGACAGCGTGATAGAATCGGGCAGGCAGGTCGTTATGCTCGTGCCCGAAATATCGCTAACGCCGCAGGCCGTAAAGATATTCTACAACAGGTATCCCGGCAGGGTCGCGGTGCTTCACTCCGGGCTTTCGGACGGCGAACGCTTCGACGCCTGGAACCGCATCAGACGCGGCGGCGTTTCGCTCTGCATCGGCACAAGATCGGCGGTTTTCGCTCCGTTCCAAAAGCTCGGACTCATAGTCATGGACGAGGAGCAGGACGGGTCGTACAAAAGCGACAGCGCGCCCCGATTCCACGCGCGCGACGTCGCACGTTACCGCTGCGCAAACGAAAACGCGGTGCTTCTCCTTTCCTCGGCAACGCCGTCGCTCGGTTCGTTCATGAACGCAAAAAACGGCGTCTACACCCTCGTGACGCTGAAAAACAGATACGGCAGCGCCACCCTCCCTCACACGGTCATAGCCGACATGCGCAAAGAGGCCGGACTCCCGCCCATAGGCGAAGAACTGAAAAAAGCGCTGTCAGAGACGCTCGAAAGAAAGGAACAGGCGATACTCTTTATAAACAGACGCGGGTATCACAGTTTTCTGTCCTGCACGCTGTGCGGGAAAACCCTCGGCTGTCCCCACTGCAGCGTCACGTATACTTATCACGTAAGAGGCAGGGGCGACAGGGGCTATCTGTACTGTCATTACTGCGGAAGCAAGGCGTTCGTGCCGTCCTCATGCCAGTGCGGAGGAAAATTCAGGTACACAGGCGTGGGAACTCAGCAGGTGGAGGATGAGATAACAAGGCTTTTCCCCTCCGCCAGAGTTCTGCGGCTCGATTCCGACACGACGTCCTCGCGCTTCGCGTACGACAGGATACTCGGAGATTTCCGAAACGGCGAAGCGGACGTTCTCGTCGGAACGCAGATGGTCACAAAGGGACACGATTTCCCGGGAGTTACGCTGGTCGGCGTGATCAACGCCGATACTGTGCTCTTCAACAACGACTACTCGGCGGCGGAACGCGCGTTTTCGCTCTTCACGCAGGTCACGGGGCGTTCCGGACGCTCGTCAAAGCCGGGCGTCGCTCTGCTTCAGAGCCACAACCCCGAACACCCGATACTTTCCGGCGTCATAAACGGAGACTACGAAGGCATGTTCGAAAACGAGATCGCTCTCCGAAGATCGCTTGAATTTCCTCCGTACGTCAACATGGTCGTGCTTTCTGCCTCGTCCCCGGACGAAAAGAACCTTCACGGGTACGTAAGCGACCTTTGCGAATACATAAAAAACCACGGGGCGGCGGACGCCCCCATGCGCGTGTTCGGACCCGTCGAGGCTCCAGTATACAAAATCGGCGGCGTGTTCCGCCTTCAGATAGTCATAAAGTGCGTTCTCAACCGGCCGACGCGCAGACACATTTCGGAAATATACTCTCAGGGGCTAGGCATGGCCGGAAGCCGCGTCTCGCTCACCGCGGACGTCGACCCTGTCAGTCTGTGAAACACAACGTAGGAGGTTTAAAATGGCTCTGCTCAACATAGTAACGTATCCGGACCCGCTTCTAAGGAAAAAATCGCGTCCGGTGACCGGGATAACCCCGCGGATACTTCAGCTTCTCGACGATATGCGCGACACGCTTCACAAGGCGCAAGGCGTAGGTCTTGCCGCCGTTCAGGTGGGCGTTCTGCGGCGCATCGTGATAGTGGAGACCGAACCGGGGCAGCTCTACGAAATGATAAACCCCGAGATCCTGTCGAAATCGAAAAAAACGCAGATAAACAACGAAGGCTGCCTTTCCGTCCCCGACAAATGGGGGCAGACCGAACGCGCCATGACCGTGAAGGTAAGATATACGGACCGGAACGGGAAAGAACAGACGCTCAACGCCGAAGGCTTTCTGGCGCAGGCGATCCAGCACGAACTCGACCATCTCGAAGGAATAATATTCACCGACGTCGCGATCCATATGCTGACGGAAGAGGAGCTGAACGGTGATTAAGCTGCTCTTTATGGGTACGCCGGATTTCGCCGCGGCCTCGCTTAAAGCTCTTTACGAAACCGGAAAGTACGATATAGAAGTAGTGACCCAGCCCGACCGTCCCAAGGGACGCGGCAACGTTCTGACGCCTCCCGATGTCAAGGTCTTCGCGCTTGAGCACGGTCTGAACGTATACCAGCCGGAAACGTTCCGCGACGGAGCTTTCAGAGAAGAACTCGCACGCATAAACCCCGACATTGCCGTGGTCGCCGCCTACGGGAAAATTCTCCCGCAGTACGTTCTGGACTGCCCGAAGTACGGCTGCATAAACATTCACGGCTCACTCCTGCCTAAATACAGGGGCGCGGCGCCCATGCAGAGAGCGATAATAAACGGCGAAACCCGTACCGGGATCACAATAATGAAAATGGACGCCGGTCTTGACACCGGCGACATGCTGCTTAAATACGAGCTCGAGATCGCGCCGGACGACACGTTCGAGGACCTGTTTGAAAAAATGGCGCGCGCCGGCGCAAAATCCATAGTCAGCGCCCTGCCCATGATAATCGACGGAACGCTCGTCCCGGAAAAGCAGGACGGATCTCTTTCGTCATACGCCGCTAAGATTGAAAAAGAGGACTGCGTCATCGATTTTTCAAAAAGCGCGTCCGACGTATACAACCATATACGGGGGCTTTCTCCGGTCCCGCTCGCCTTCACATTCCGCGCGGACGGAACGCAGATCAAAATCGTGTCTGCGCGCCTTTCGGAAAAAATCCAATCCCTTCCCTGCGGTTCGGCTGTTGAAAACGGCGGGCTGATCGACGTCGTCTGCGGCGACGGCAAAGCGGTAAGCATTCTGTCTCTCATTCCCGCGGGCAGAAAAAAAATGACGTCGGCCGAATATCTTCGCGGACACAGACTGACAGACGGGGAGAAATTCGGTGGATAGCACGGTGACGGCGCGCGAGGCGGCGTTTCTGTCGCTGAAGAAGATCGCCTCGGAGCACAGATATTCGAATCTCGAAACTGACGCCGCGATAAAAAAACACGGCCTCGCGGGAAGCGAAAAAACTCTCTATACCAGGCTCGTCTACGGAACCGTAGAGCGCCTCATAACCATAGACTACATAATAGGAAAGTTCTCGAAGATCCCTCCGGCAAGGATAGAGCCCTCCGTTCTCGCCGCCCTGCGGCTGGGTATATACCAGATAATCTGGCTAGACAGAGTTCCCGACAGCGCGGCATGCAACGAATCGGTCGAGCTCGTAAAAAAGCATTCGCACCGCGGCGCAGAAGGCTTTGTGAACGGGATTCTTCGCAACGTCGCGAGAAACAAAAACAATCTGCCTCTTCCCAAACAAGGGGAGAACGGTTATCTCGAAATAAAATATTCCCTTCCCGCGGACGTTGTCTCCCTGCTTGTGTCGCAGTACGGCGAAGAGCAGGCGACCGGATTTTTCGAGGCGTTCAACACCGTCCCGCGCGTCACGGTCCGCGTGAACACCATCGTTTCATCTGTCGGTGAGCTTGAAAAAGAGCTCGACTGCGAAAGGACCTCCTGCCCGAACGGACTGATCCTGAACGGAACGCCGGACATGAGCGACGGCAGGTTTTTCGTGCAGGA
>JAFZTO010000180.1 GCA_017618795.1 Clostridia bacterium
CGGAAAATTCGACGTAACCCGCCATGTTCTGACCGAAATCAAGCAGTTTTTTTCCGTTCGGCGCGGTTGTGATGACGGGATGGAACCTCTCGTGTTCCGTGACCGGCACGTTGTTTGAGGCGGTCGGAATGACGCCGTGCCTCGTTTCTTTCGCGTGACCGCTGTACAGAGGCGAACGGAACGCCTCGACTTTCTCGCCGTCCTTGTTGTCGGCAAAGCGTACCGGACCGTCGTTCGACCACTGCCAGGTTTCGTCGGTTACGATTTTTTCCTCAGTGCCGTCCGGAAAAAAAAGTTCAAGCTGTGCAATAAGCTTCGTTTCGCTTCCGTACTGGTTTCTGCGGCCCCATGCGCCGCAGGAGCCGCGGTACCAGCCGTCGGCCAGCTGAACGGTAATTTCATTTTCTCCGGCTTTGAGCATTTCCGTAACGTCGTAAGTCTGGTACTGCACCCGTTTGCGGTAATCGGTATGACCCGGGGCAAGCACGAAGTTACCGACACGTCTGCCGCCTATTTTCGCTTCGTACAGTCCGCATGCCGTTATGTACAGGCGGGCTTTTTTTACGCTTCCTTTGACCGTGAAGTTTTTGCGGAAGCAGTCGGCGGGATACCGTGTCTTTTTATTGACGTTATAATTTCCGGTTATCCACTTTGCCTCCCATGAGTAAATGCCCGCTTCAAAAAACGCTTCGTTCCATTCTCCGGGCAGGCCGTTCTCGTCCCAGAGGCATATTTTCCAGTTTACACGCTCGCGGTCGTTAAGTTCGTACGGGTATTCCGCGTGCATCATGTCGCTTTCAACCTTGCCGCTGTCCCATTTTTCGGTGACGATCCTGAACGCCGTCTGTTTTCTCCCGTCTTCGCAGTTCCACATCAGACGGGGCTTCCTGAAGTCGGCTCCGATCGGGTCGGTCAGGTATTCTGTCCTGAGTCTAACGGCTCTCATGATCCGGTCTCCGTCCCGGCCGCTTCCTTGCGGGCTTTGATCTCTTCCTGCTCTTTGCCTATTGATTTTTCAACGTTTATGAATTTCAGGATGAGTGCGGAAATAATACCCGTGAATATTTCGATTCCTACAAAGGCAAACGTAAAAACACGCAATACCGATTCCGGCTGTTTGAACGCAACCGTGTATATGCCTTTTGCGTTCGGCACGATGTTTTCGAGCGGTATCTGCGGTATATTGCTTCCGATTGCTGCCGCAGCATCCGCAAAGGCCCTGTGATCGATATCCGCAACGGCCTTGAATTCCATCGGCTCGATATACCCGGCCTTGAAGAGAAGCAGATTGAAGACGCCGGTTATGACGCCGACCATCGCCACGGCAATAATGTTGTAGATTGACATCGCGTTTCCGTCAACGCGCTTGCCGGTCTTCCATTCGAGGTGGTCGAGACAGTCGGCGAACAGGGCCATGAAGACGTACGCGCAGGGCAGTCCGCCAATGTTCTTTATAAACTGTCCGATTAGAACGATGACCATATTTGTCGGAGCGATGAAGCATATAAGCGAACCGATCGCATAGAGGACAAACCCCCACATGGTCACGTTTCTTTTGCCGAATTTCTTTGCCAGCGGCCAGACGGCGAATATTCCGATGCCCATCGGAATACCCCCGATAACCGAAACGAGGATCTGGGTTATTCCGTCGTTATACGTTCCGAGAACATAGTTGCAGTAATAAACAAGTCCTATGTTCTTCATGCACATTCCGACCGTGTAAATAAAGAAATATGCGTAGATAAGCACCATGTACTTGTCTGAAAAGATGATTTTGAACTGCTGCCCGAAAGTCATGGTCCTGTCCGTGCGGTCGTCCGCCTCTTCCGTCAGACGTTCTTTTGTAAAGAAATATTCAAGAAGCGTGAGCGGAAGCGCGATTATGGATATTGTCGACATAAGCGTGATCCAGCTAGATTTGTCGACGTCGATCGCGGGCATGATGACCATCGGGAACAAAAGCGCGACAAGGATGCCCGACATCATTATCGTTGTGATCTGATTAAATACGGACAGACTGCCTCTGGCTTTACCGTCACGGGTGGAAAGCGGAACCATAAGTCCGTGCGACATGTTGAAGATCGTATAGGCGAACGAATAGAACAGGTTGTATGAAACCATTACCCATATAACCTTAACGGTGTCGCTCGATTCCGGTACCGTGAAAAGAAGAATTCCGGACAGCGGAACAAGAAACGCCGAAAGCAAAAGCCAGGGGCGCGCCTTGCCCTCTTTTGTGCGGGTCCTGTCGATCACGCGTCCCATCAGAATGTTGGTGACCGCGTCGATGATCTTGGACACGAGCGGGAAAATGAAGAGGAACATTCCTCCCCACAGCCCCTTCAGCTTAAGCACGTCGGTGTAATATACGTTCAGGTACGTGGCGAGCACTGCGTTCAGCAGCAGAGCCCCGGCGGGCCCGATAAGATAGCCGAGCCATTTTTCTCTGTTTGTGACCTCGGGCGACGTCACAAGACTTCTCGGAAGCTTCATTTATTTTTCCTCCTTGGGAAGTTTCGGAACCCTGACGGGTGTCATTATGGATTTAAGCCCGCGGATTATGTGTCCGTTCGTCATTTCCGCAAATCCGGCGGCTATATTGTACGGCAAGGATTTTCCCGCGGACATCGAGAGCGAACGCAGCGAGTTGCTGTCGAGAATGCGCCTGAGAAACAGCACGGCTTTTATCGCGTTGTCTCTTTCTTTGCCTTCCGGCAGTTTTTTCGCCTTCTTAAGTTCGCCTTTCGCGTAAGACATCAGACCGTTGTAAAAAATCCTGCCGGTAAACGTCTGTTTGAGATCTGTGAAACGCGATTCAACCGTGACGGGGAAGGAAGGCGGATCCTCCGGGATCTCGTACGTGTCGGAATACTCCCTTTTCGCCGTTATGTCGACGGTAATGTTTACAGTCTTTGATTCTCCGGGCTGCAGATACACTTTTTCAAATCCGCTCAGCTCTCCGTCTATGTACAGCTGCGCGACCTCCGCGCCGTAACGGTTTCCCGTGTTGGTTATTGTTTGCGTATACGTTCCGTTTTCTTCTTTCCATCCGGTTTTTTCAAACGTCGTATAGCTCAGCCCGTGTCCGAACGGGTAACGCACCTGAACGCCGTGCCTGTTATAGTATATGTACCCTACCTCGGTTCCCTCCGAGTAAACTTCGGTTATTCCTTTGCCGAAGGTCCCGCGGGACGGTACGTCTTCGTATCCGAGCGGCCAGGTTTCGGCCAGCCTGCCGGACGGGTTTTTCTCGCCGAAGAGAAGCTCCGCCGTCGCCTCGCCTCCGTTCTGTCCCGGCAGATACATGTTGAGTATTGCCGATACCTTTTCCGCGAACGGAAGCTCGACCGGTGATCCGCCATACAGGACAACGACCACTTTTTTGCCCGTTCCACACAGCGAGTCTATCATGCTGAGCTGTTCTTCCGGCAGCCTCATATTGTCTCTGTCGCAGCCC
>JAFZTO010000181.1 GCA_017618795.1 Clostridia bacterium
CGTAATAATCTCGCATTCGCCCGTGATACGCGCAAGACATGCAAGGCGCGTACCGGCCGCAATTTCAGCGCCGCTTAGTATCTCCCGTTCGGTTGACGTTACGGGAGATACGCTGCCTTTTACCGTTACCCTGCATTTGCCGCATTTCCCGTGCCCGCCGCACGGTTTTTTTACGTGTGCGGCGTCCGCAACAAAAGTGCCTCGCGGTACGCAAACGGGCTTTCCGTTTATCAGCACCCTGACGATTTCGTCCTTCATGCCTGCTTATCGCTCCTCAGCGTGAAAAGAACCGCGCCGAAATAAGTAACGGTATTCTGCCCGTTGATATATTTCATTCCTGAAGCCTCAGCCAGCTTTGAAACATTGATTCCGTATGCCTCGAGCGACGGCATGGCAAGCCCGGGAAACCTGCACGTTTCTCCGGTCTGTTTCGCGCAAATTTCGCAAACCCCGCAGCCTCCGGCTCCGAGGTGGAGGACGCCGACGAATTCATCTCCTTCAAACAGTCTTCTCAACGACCGGGAAAGGGGATACGTACGCTTTTTCGCGGCGATCATACCTTCGAAATCGTAACTGTCCTCAAGTTCGGTAACCGTCTGATATACGAGAGCGTAGCGGAATTCTCTGACTTTTGACATAAGCTCATCGATATCTCCGACGTCCGGAGGGCACATCCAGCATTTGCCGTACACCCCGCATCTGTTGGCCTCGCACATCCCACGAAACGCTCTGTCGGTGACGATTTTATCTGTTGTGATCACGTTTGATCTGTATGCACCCGCGTCAATTGCTGATTCGCAGAGCCTTTTAAACAAACTTTCAGGCATTGCAGTTAATCTGTTTGCGATTCATGTGCCGCGCGGGCCATTGCCTGAATGTTTTCGAGAGGAATATTCGGCGCGAGATCGCAGCCGGGAGCAAGAATGAATCTTCCGAACGGTTTCATCTGTTCACAAAGTGCTTTACTGATTTCATAAACCTCATCGGAACTCTTTGCGGCAAGCACCAGTGCAGGGCTGAGATTCCCGAACAGAGCACAGCGTCCCCCGGCGTCGTTCTGCGCCTTAACCATATCTATGGAATCAACGGAAAACACGCTGAATCCCGCTGCAGCCACTGCAGCGACGAGCCTGTCTGTTCTGCCGCATATATGAACGAGAACGTCCGGACACTTGTCCGCCAGACGTTCTCTGACCTTAAGATCAGCCGGAAGAACGAACTGTTCGTATAGATCCGGCTTTATAAGATCGCCCGACGCGACAGGTTCCGGTATAGTTATTAGGTCCAGTCCGTTTTCAATGAGATCTTCAAGATAGGCAATAACTATCTCCGCCGCAAAATCGACAATCCTGCGCACATCTTCCTCTTCTCCGTCTATGAGTTCGATCATAAACTGCTCGACCCCAAGCATCTGTGCGGCCATTGTGAACGGCCCGAAAAATCCGCCACCGATCATGATCCGGTCTCCGACCAGCGACCGCATATTTCTGAGTTGGTCAAGCGTTCGCTGATAATAATGATATTTTTTCATGTCCGAGATAACCTTTGTCACGTCATATCCGGCAATACCGTCTATGGTATCCAGAGGCCTTGAGACAATCTCTGCCGAAAGAGCGTTCATATCTACACTGCCTCCCATGGCGGAGATCATCGGCCATGCTGCGGAGCAGCCGGATGTCAGTATATCCGTCCCAAGTTCCCGGTATGCGTCGACCAGCAGCTGTGCTCCGGCATCCGGAAGATCCAGCAGACCCGACATTGTCAGCCCGTTGCGGGCGGCGATCCAACTCTGTCCGTTAAGAACAGCGAACGGTATGTGATCGACTTCTTTTCCGGAAAGCGTGTTTTTTATACGTTCTTTTGGCGTCATGGTTTCCATTTTCTTATGCCTCCATACAGAATTCAAGCGCCTTGTCCGCAGCCGAAGCGGCGTCCGGCGTATAGGCGTCGGCGCCTATCTGACGGCAGAATTCCTCTGTGAGCGGTGCTCCTCCGACCATTATTTTAACCTTATCGCGTATTCCCGCCGCTTCAGCCGCCTTCACGACGTCGCCCATGACCGGCATGGTAGTTGTAAGCAGCGCCGAGCAGCATATTACCCGGCAATTCTGCTCGATCGCAGTCTGAACAAACGTTTCCGGAGACACGTCCGTCCCGAGGTCGACGACCTCAAGTCCTTTACCTTCAAGCATCATTTTGACAAGGTTCTTTCCGATATCGTGCAGGTCTCCCTTGACGGTACCGATGCAGACTTTTCCGTGCGCTTCTACCCCTGCTGCGGCAAGATGCGGCTTGAGAATCTGCGCCCCCATATTCATTGCTCTTGCGGCCACGAGTACCTCTGGCACGAATATCTCGTTGTTTTTGAACTTCTCTCCGACTATATTCATTCCGTCAAGAAGCCCTTCTCTGAGAATATCCTCTGCAGGCACTCCCTGATCAAGCGCCTGCTGAACCAGTTCCTTCACTATTTTCGCTCTCCCCTGCTGAAGATAGCCGGATATCTCTTTTAATATTTCCATGGTAATCCCATTTCCTTTTCTTGTGATAAAAACTGATATTGAGCAAATTCAGTTTGTTGATATGTGTTTCACAACAGAAAATTTCTATAAAGCTATTGCCCTGTCGTGATACAATAATCTTATATTTTCAGGTTTTTAATTCGGTCTGCGTAGTACTGAACAAGTTCGAATTTTGTTCCGGGCATGAGACGGTGATCGGGACACGGAATAAAACCGCCGAGTGATATAAGCGGCTTTAGGCGTTCGATTTCACTGTCTACCGCAGCTCTGTCTTTTCGCAGTACGGTTTTATCCATTCCCCCAACACCGAGCAACTTGCTTCCAAAGCGCCTGCGCGCCGGAGCGAACTGATCGCCCCATACTCCGACCTCTATCGGGAACATTGTGTTTACTCCGCTTTCCACCCATACAGGAAGAAGCTTATCTGTAATGCCGTCACAATCCAGAGATATTATGTCTATACCGTATTCTCTGCACAGATCGTTTCTTCTCCGATAATGCTTTGCACAGAGCTCCTCAAACATTTCCGGAGCAATCAGCGGACCGTTTCTGAAACATATGTCTTCCCAGTAGTGAGCAAAATCGAACCTGGCTCCGGTTTCCAGAACGGCCTTTGCGCACTCGAACTGCATATCCGCGTAGGCGTCTATTATATCCGCGAGCAGAGTTTCGTCCTCGTCATACATAAGATAGCTCATGCCCGTCAGAGTGGTCATATTCCGAATATCGCCGAGAACGGAGCCAAGATGAAGTCCGACCGGCACGTCCTGTCTCCGCGTTTCATTAAAATGAGAGAAAAAATCCGTATTTACCCGTTCCGGAGAAAACTTTATTTTCGGAAGATAGAACTCTTCAAATGCTTTTCTGTCCTTCAGAAGATAGTCATCCTCAGAAGGAATTGACGTTATTCCGGGTTTGATGCGCTCCGTGCATCCCAGGCTGTTCTGAACTCTTCGGCTTCCGTCCGGCAAAATCTCGATTACTTTTGATTCAAAAGCAGGCATAAGGCCCGTATTTGCCGCAAACACGTTCTGCCAGTTAAAATCCCATCCGATTATTTCGTCCAGCTGATTGTCGTACTCGTTGCTGTCGCCGACGTTTTCGGCGAGATTGCGTGATATTTTCCCCTGATCCGCCCATTCGGTCAGCAGTTCGCTCCAGTATCCGAAGTGAACCGCCGGCAGTCTGTCAGCATCACGAAAATGCAATATGTTTTCTACTCGTTCTCTGTTTGTCATCGTTTTTTATGTTATTTTCCTTAAAACACATTCGGGAATCAAGACACACCCTTAGAAAAAACAAATTATCC
>JAFZTO010000182.1 GCA_017618795.1 Clostridia bacterium
AATCTTCCGCTCCCGTCGAATCTTTCGTCGCGCGGGAAATGCGTATAAACGGTGTCGATTCCGCCGATTTCAGCGGATCTTGCAGGAACCGGACAGCCGAGAAGATAAAGGACTGTAAGTATTCCGATCGCACGCAGGTACGTCGTTTTTCCTCCTCCGTTTGCGCCGGTCAGAAAGAAGAACGGTTCACTGTCGCTGAAAAACGTGTCGGTTGGTATTATTCTGGTTTCCCCTTTGGCAAGCAGAGAAATGTCGTATACTTCCGTCGCCCTGATTATTCGTCCCGGGGATTCCGACACCGCGCAGAACGGGACGCCTATTTCTTCCGCTCTTTTTATCAGGTTGAAGAATGAGATATAAAAATCAATTTCAGCGTGATAAAAGGTTACTGATTTGCTGTAAAGAGGCTTGTAGCGTTTGTAAAAGCTTTCAAGTTTTTTGAAAACCGCAGGATTTTCCGCCGCTGCCTTGCGCAGAATGTCCGGCGATATGCGTCTCTCCGGCACCGTGTTCACTGAAAGGGAATTAATTCCGAGTTCACGGCCCGCGCTGCGTACAGCCTCGGCCAGAGACTCCCTTATCCCTGTGTCAAAGCTGACGTCCTGACGGCAAAGATGAAGCGAAAAAGATAGCGCTTTTTCAAGACCGGGAGTAATATTTCCGATTTCTTCTATCATCTCCTTATACTGTCTGCCGCCGAGACGTGAAGCGAACCACGAAGAGAAAAGCGCCGAAATACGGTCGGAAGCGCCGAATGATGCGGCGAGTGAGGTGAACTGTGCGTCATTCTTCATGATCTCAAGAAACAGGACGTGTCTCTCGCTGTCCGAACGGCTGCCTTCGTAAAGCATGTTCAGTCTGTCAAGCTCCGCCGAAACGTCGCGGAGGCTTGCCAGCGATTCCTCCGTCTCTTTCACATTCATGGACGCGAAAAAGTTTCTCCTCGACGTCCTGTCGGACGCAGAGCAGGGGAATCTTACGGTTTTTGCGGTATCTTTTGAAATGAAATTAAGCAACTGGAGATCATCGAAAACCGATACGGGAATAGGTTTTTCGAGGTGCATTTCCGTATATAAAAGACTTGGATACGCCATGTCGTTTCCTTTTTTGTGTTCTGTCAGTATTTCTGTTTTTTCTTGAGCTCACCGTAAATAGAGACGTAGCTTTCGTGGCGGGAAGCCGGGATCTCTCCTCTTGCCGCCGCTTCGCATATTCTGCACCCGTCTTCGCGCAGATGGGTGCATTTTGTATATTTGCATGAGCCGATGTAGCGCGAAAATTCGGGGAAATCGTCGGGAAGCGTTTCAAAATCGAGAAAGTCGAAGCGCACGAAGTCGAGAAGGCTAAAGCCCGGAGTGTCGGCAATGAACCCTCCTTCGCCGTCTCCGAACAGTTTCCGGAGAGAATAGAGCCCAACCGCACGCGTCGTGTTTCTGCCGCGCATTATTTTCTTGCTGATTTCCCCTGTTTCGAGAGAAAGCTCCGGGAAAAGCCGGGTGATCAGCGTGGATTTTCCAACGCCGGAGGCACCGGCAAAGCAGGTCACTCCGGAGCGGCAGGAAAGTCTGATGTACTCGCGAACGGTGTCGGCGCCGCTGTCTGGAGATACGCGGAACGCCGTAAATCCGGATTTTTCATAGATTTCAGATATTCGTCGGGCGGCGTCGGGAGATACGTCGGTTTTGGTAATTACGATCACCGGTTTTATACCTAGATGTCCGCATATGCACGTCAGCTTGTCCACGTTCAGCAGGTTAGGCTCCGGCTGGGCTGCCGCAAATGTGATAAACAGGTTTTCGACGTTTGAAACGGGCGGACGGATAAGTATGTTTTTTCGCTCCCGGATGGACTTGAGAACGGTCCCTGCGCCGGTCAGCACCGTCACGCGGTCGCCTGCGCAAGGCTTGTCGCCCGTGTGCCTGAACGCGCCTTTTGCCGGGCATATTATTTCGTCTCCGCTGTCGGTCATTACAGTGTAATTTCCGCCGGTTCCGCGAACAACAATTCCTTCAGTTTCCATTAAGCTCCCTAAACGCTATGATTATGTCGTTTTTTCCTATGTTGAAATCCGAGAAGACGTCGCCGGTGTTTGCGTCTGTGTCGAAAACGCCGTCAATTGCGACAATCCTGCTTCTGTTTTCAAGCATACTGTCAAGTATCATTGACGCCCCGCCGTTTTTAACACCCTCCTCGAGAAACACCAAGACGGTTTCCGGCGTGACGAGACGGGAGATTAACTGCGCCGTCTGCCGGTACGGAGTGAGTTTTTCAAGCAGAACCGTTCCGCAGTCCGGAATTTCTTTTTCCGCCTCAAGCGCGACGGCAACCGCCCTCCCGTACGTAACAATTACGTTTCCGCGTGTTCCGGAAAAATCGCTCCTGACAGGACCGTCTGAAAATCCGCTGAGGACCTCTTCGAGATCTGGCGAGTTCGAATATCTAACGGCAACGGGAGTTTCCGAGTGCGAAGCAAGCGTGATGGCTCTTTCAAGCGAAGAAAAGCACGACGGAGTGTATATTTCCATGCCGGGGATTTCCGACAGAATCGCGACATCGAAAATTCCGTGGTGAGTCGCCCCGTCCGCAGGTGAAATGCCGCCTCTGTCCACAAGAATACGAACAGGCAGCCCCTGAATCGCTATGTCGTGGATAATATTGTCAACTCCGCGTTGAAGGAAAGAGCTGTAAACCGCGAAAAACGGCTTCATTCCCCCGGCGGCGAGCCCCGCGCAAAAGGTCAGCGCATGTTCCTCCGCAATCCCTACGTCAAAAAATCTTTCGGGATATTTTTCCGAAAATCCGCGAAGCCCGGTCCCGTCCGTCATGGCTGCGGTCACAGCGCAGATTTTTTTGTCCTCTTCCGCCAGAGCACAGAGTGTTTTGCCCGCCCTTGACCCGAAATTTTCGAACTCAGGCGAGCCCTCCGGTCTTATGCTGTGGAATTTTTCGGGATTGTTCTCAGCTTCGGGCAATCCGCACCCCTTTTTTGTTTTTACGTGGACAAGACAGGCGCGTCCGTACTGCTTTGCCTCCTCGAAGAGATTTACCAGGCTTTCCGTGTCGTTGCCGTCGCAGGGCCCGAGATAGTACAGTCCCATATCCTCGAAATAATTCGAGCCGTACATGCGGTCTTTGAATTTCTGCTTGATTTTCTTTATAAAATTAAACAGATGTCTGCCGACAAGAGGTATTGAACTGATGAAATATGCCGTTCCGCGCTTGACGCGGTAGTATTTTCTAGACGAGCGGATTTTTGCGATGTTTTTTGCAAAGCGGCCGATGTTTTTTGAGATTGACATCTCGTTTTCGTTGAGAACGATAATTACCGGCAGCGAGACGTCAAGGTTGTTGAGCGCTTCGTGCACCATACCGCCGGTGAACGAACCGTCCCCGAGCACAACGACGGTATGCGCCTGATTCCCGGAAAGACGGTCTGCCTCGGCAATGCCGGACGCTGCCGATACAGACGTGCTGCTGTGCCCGGCGCCGAAGCAGTCATACACGCTCTCGGAACGTTTTGTGAAACCCGAGAGCCCGCCTCTGCTCCGCAGCGTTGAAAACATTTTCCGTCTTCCGGTCAGGAGCTTGTGAGTGTAAGCCTGATGCCCCACGTCGAAAATGAAGTGATCGGCGGGACAGCTGAAAACGTAATGAAGGGCGACGGTAAGCTCGACGGTGCCGAGGTTTGAGGCAAGATGTCCCCCTGTCTTAAGCACGTTGTCAATGAGAAAAGAACGTGCTTCGGCGGCAAGCGCCGGGAGATCGTCGCGTGAAAGGCATTTAACGTCATCCGGGGTGTTTATTTTTTCGAGTATCGGATATTTTTTCATTTAGTTTCATTCAGGACTTGACAAAAGCCGTCAAAGAAAGTATAATATTCTATAATAAAGCGAACGGAGCGGTAATTTGGAACAGTACAATCTGAAGCCTCTGGCGGACAGGATCCGCCCGGAGAATTTTTCTGACATAGTCGGGCAGGATCATCTTTTTGGAGAAAACGGTGCCGTTACTAGGATTCTCGGCAGCGGATATCTTCCCAATATGATTTTTTACGGTCCTCCTGGAACGGGTAAAACAACAGCTGCGAGGATTATCGCCGGCAAATCAGGCATGTCCTTCCGCCACATTAACGCGACCGTGGCCTCGACCGGAGACATAAAAGAGGTACTGACGGAGACGTCGTCGATTTTCGGCACTAACGGAATTTTGCTGTATCTCGACGAAATACAGTATTTCAACAGAAAGCAGCAGCAGACGCTGCTCGAGTTCATCGAGGACGGAAGAATCACTCTCATTGCGTCCACGACCGAAAATCCTTATCTTTACGTTTACAGCGCCATTATTTCGCGCTCGATGGTTTTCGAATTTAAATCAGTGAGCAGCGACGACATGCTGAGATCCGCCGCAAGGGCGCTTGACAGACTCAATTCCGAGTCGGGCAGAAGCAAGACGGCGCCGGATGACGTACTGAGATATATCTGCGACTGCGCCGCAGGCGACGTGAGAAGGTGCGTAAACCTTGTCGAGGGCGCGTACTGCCTCGCCGCAGACAGCATCTCAAAGGATGACGTAAGGCAGCTTGTGCCTTCGGTTATCGGCAATTTCGACAAGGCGGGAACGGTACATTACGATCTTCTTTCCTGTCTTCAGAAATCCATCAGAGGCTCCGATCCCGATGCATCAATCTTTTATCTGGCCAAAATACTTGAAGGCGGAGATATCATCGGGGCGTGCAGGAGACTGCAGGTCATTGCCTGCGAGGATATAGGCCTTGCCTATCCGCAGGCGGCTCAGATTGTCCATTCGTGTGTTATGATGGCAAAGGACCTGGGGCTTCCCGAGGCAAGAATACCGCTCTCTGAGGCGGCCATACTGCTGGCGACGGCTCCCAAATCTAACAGCGCGAACGCGGCGTATGACTGCGCGGCGGCCGACATCGCCAGGGGAATGGGTCAGAACGTTCCGGCGTATATGCGTCCCGGAAACCGTTACGAGGGGTACAGATATCCTCACGATTACGAAAACCATTACGTCAAGCAGCAGTATCTGCCGGACGATCTGATGGACGCGACGTATTACAGATACGGAGACAACAAAACGGAGCAGGCTGCGAAAGCCTACTGGGACAAGATCAAGAAATAAAGCCGCCGTCTATAATAATGTTCTGTCCGGTTATGTAGCTGTTTTCAGTCAGAAAAACGACGGCTCTTGCGATCTCCTCCGGCTCGCCGATGCGGCCGGCAAGCGTTTGCTCCGCAAGCGAACCGAGGTCAAGGCCGCTGTTCATTTCCGTATCTATCACTCCCGGAGAGACACAGTTTACGTTTATTCCCGACGGGCCGAGTTCCTTGGCAAGCGCTTTTGTAAATCCCGCAACTCCGGCTTTCGCGGCAGAATATACCGTTTCGCATGATGCGCCGCACACTCCCCATACGGAGGCTATGTTTACTATGCTTCCGCTGTGGTTTTGCAGCAGCCTCGGTATTGCCTCGCGGGAGCAGAACAGAGTTCCGAGAAGGTCGGTGTCGATCACGTTTCTTATTTCCGTGTCGCTCATTCTCTGCAGAAGACCGATGTGCGACACGCCGGCATTGTTTACTAGCACCGAAAGGGCGCCGTTTGCGCACGCGGCCTCAAACATCTCTCCTATTTCATGAGGGTTGCGCACGTCGGCGCGAAAGGTCATTCCGCAGCCGCCCGTTTCAAGTATTTCATTAAGGGTCTCTCCTGCTCCGGAGCGGTCGCGCAGATAATTCACGCATACGAAATATCCCTTTTGCGACAGAGCTACGGCAACCGATCGGCCGATTCCGCGCGACCCGCCTGTGACTATGGCAGTTTTCATAACGGCAGCTTTCTTAATCTGGATTCCGGCACTTTTCAAACTATGCCATTATAATATTATACCACAAACGACGCGTTTTTTCAATAAATATTTCTTGTCATTTCATAAAATCGTCACATTGATGGTGTATAATATTATTGCATCCGGGGAATAAGACTCCGATGATGACTGAAATTTATTTCGGAAAGGTCAGGATATAGGACATGGAAGAATTCGAAAATAATCCGAACGTGAGCGAGCAGACCGCAGACGCTCCGCAGAACAATGCTGAAAGTGCGGCGGCGGAGCAGCCGCAGCAGAACCCGTATCAGGGTCAGAACTACCAGCAGCCCGTTTACCAGCAGCAGGCATATCAGCAGCAGAACCAGTACCAGCAGTATCGTCAGCCGCAGTATCAGCCGCAGTATCAGCAGCAGTATTACCGCCCGCAGCAGCAGTACGGACAATACCAGCAATACGGCGGATACGCCGGGAACCGTTACGGCGGCACATACAGCCAGACATCGAACGGTACCGTATATCAGCAGCGTACGGTTCAGAACACGGCGCCTGCTGCCGCAAAAGAAAAGAAAGGTGCGAGCAAGGGCTTCGTTATTGCTATGACGGCGATAGGACTCGTTATCGCTATGCTTTTAAGTTCAGCCGTTACGCTTGCGATGTACAAGAAGTATGAGTCGAAGACTCCGGGCACGGTGATTCAGAACAACGGGGACGTGGTGATCCACAAATCCGACGCGGATGATCAGTCAGTAACGGATCGCGGAAGCAACGCATACGCAGCTTCAGTTGCGCTTGACACGGTGGTCGAGGTAAGAACCGAGACGGAACAGCACAGCAGTTTCTTCCAGCAGTATGTGACGGAGGGCGCCGGATCGGGGATCATCATATCTTCAACTGACGACGGATCGTTTATTATTACATGCGCTCACGTCATAGAAGGCGCAACAAAGGTTACGGTGACTCTTTCGGACGGAACAGAATATGAGGCTGTAGCGACCGCGTGCGACACGATAACCGATATCGGGTTTATCAAGATCAACGTCAAAGGCCTCAAGACCGCGACTGTCGGCGACTCCGATAAGATCGTTGTGGCCGAGGACGTCATCGCCATAGGCAACCCGCTCGGCGAGCTTGGCGGTTCCGTAACAAGCGGCATCATATCCGCTCTCGAGCGCGAGATTCAGATCGACGGGCTGAAGTACAAGCTTATACAGACCAGCGCGGAAATCAGCCCCGGAAACTCAGGGGGCGGGCTTTTCAACATGAAGGGTGAGCTCATAGGCGTGGTCAACGCCAAATCGGTAGGAGAGGACGTTGAGGGTCTCGGATTTGCTATTCCGATAAACGGCGCGCTCAAGATATTCACCGAACTTGTGAAAAACGGCCGCGTGGCGGGACGTGTCAAACTCGGAGTCAGCGTTGTGGACATTCAGACCACTGACGATTACTATCAGAATTTCAAGTACAGAAAGTATTTCACAGAATACGGCGTATACATTATTTCATCGGAGGACAGCAAGCTCCACGAGGGCGACAGGATCGTATCTATAGACAATATAGCTGTGGGCAGTTATGCCGAGCTACGCAATATTCTCCTTGAATACAAGGTCGGAGACGTGGTTAAGATACAGGTTTCGCGTATCAACAGCAACAACCGTTCGGAACTCATAACGGTCGAGATAACCCTTAAAGAGGCAAACGGATAAAACAGAAAATGTGGGCGGCGTCACTGCCGCCCACATATCTGCATTTTAAGAACTGAAAAGGAAACGGTCATGTACAAGATTCTTATAGCTGACGACGAGGAGAAAATCCGTCTGCTCATAAAAAAATACGGCGAGTACGAAGGTCATATCGTTCATGAGGCCGAAAACGGCATTCAGGCGGTTGCAATGTGCCGTAACGGCGGGTACGACGTCGTGATAATGGATATTATGATGCCTGAACTGAACGGTCTTTCTGCGACCAGGGAGATCAGAAAATTTTCCGACGTTCCCATCATTATGCTTTCCGCAAGAGGAGAGGAATACGACCGTATCTCAGGATTTGAATTCGGCGCGGACGACTATGTCGTCAAGCCGTTTTCGCCGAAGGAACTTATGCTGAGAGTCGACGCGGTGATGAAGCGCTTTTCGTCGAAGGACAGCCTGCGTATCAGGGACATCTTCAACGCGGAGGGGCTGAGCGTCGATTTTGACGCACGCACCGTCACGATTGACGGCGTCAGAACGGACCTTTCGCCGAAGGAATACGACCTTCTTTTTTACATGATACGTAACAAGAACATCGCCCTGCACAGGGAGCAGATCCTTTCGGCGGTGTGGGGGTATGATTTTTACGGCGACGACAGAACTCTTGACACGCATGTCAAACTTCTGCGCAAGAGTCTCGGACCTTATGCAAAATATATAGTTACCGTCAGAGGCGTGGGGTACCGTTTTGAAACATAGGACCAGGAGCATACGCTGGAGAATATCGCTGTATTTTCTGCTTTTTACCGCGTTGTTCATTCTTGTCCTCTGGCTGTGCCAGATCGTGTTTCTGGACAGAATCTACGGATTTATCAAGACATCGGAGATAAAAAGCGCCGCGCGCGAGCTGACGGCTCTTGCCGGCGATGAGGAGAAAATGAAATCGGAGGCGGAACGCCGGTCCGCGGTTTCGAACATATGCGTTCTTATCTTCAGGATCGGAGAAGACGGCAGTGCCGAAAACATTGTCTCATGCGAAATAGCGCGCACGTGCGTAATTCACAATATTTCCCCGTTCTCAATACGTTATCTGTACGAGATGGCGGAAAGCGAGGGTGGAACTTCGGTAAACCGTTACCGTCTTGATCCTGATACTCACACCTATTCTATTCCTGACGCGGACGTGCCGGGAGGGGAGGGTATGGAATCAATCGTTTATGCGGTTGTGCCCGCCGCTTCCGAAATGGGAGGCTACCTTATTCTGCTTGATTCGGTTATCACACCGGTTGACGCGACTGTGCACACGCTTAACATTATTCTTACGGTGCTGAGCGTAATAATGGTTATCGTCGCTGTTGTTCTTTCACTTGTGATGTCCGCAAGGATAGGCAAGCCCGTATCGGACATAAACGTCACGGCCAGAAATCTTGCGAAAGGGAACTACAATATTGTTTTCCCGTCGTCCTCGTATAAGGAGATGAACGAGCTTTCTGAAACCCTTAACATTGCCGCGGAGGAACTGTCAAAGGTCGATATGCTCAAAAAGGAGCTTATATCCAACACGTCGCACGACCTCAGAACCCCGCTTACGATGATTTCGGGATATGCCGAGATAATGCGCGATCTTCCCGGTGAGAACACGCCGGAAAACGCTCAGATAATCATTGACGAGACGCGTCGCCTTTCGACGCTTGTGAACGATATGCTCGACATATCCAGACTTGAGAGCGGCGCCATGCCGGTCAACCCGGAGACGTTCAACCTTACGGAGGCGCTCGTCGGGACAATGGACCGTTATTCAAGTTTCAAGGGCCCTGACGGTTACGAACTCAATTTTTACGCGGACGGGGACGTGACTGTAACGACAGACAGGTCCAAATTCCTTCAGGCCTTCTGCAATCTTGTGAATAACGCGATTACCTATACCGGGGACGACAAGCGGGTTGACGTCCGTCAGGAGGTTTATACCGACGACGGCGGAACAAAGTGGGTGCGAGTTTCGGTTTCCGATACCGGAGAAGGAATACCGGCTGACAAGCTGTCTCTTATATGGGAGAGGTATTATAAAATCGATTCGCCGCACCGCCGTTCGGCGCAGGGCAGCGGGCTCGGGCTTTCTATAGTGGGCGGAATAATGAAGCTGCTCGACGGAAGATGCGCTGTTGCCAGTACCGTCGGGGAGGGAAGCACGTTCAGTATCGAAATCAAAATATAACCGGGGGCTGTTGAAAAAAGTCCCGGAGAAAACAAGCAACATTCGATAAAAAAAGTGTTGCTTGTTTTTTTTGAAAAAAAACGTAAAAAAAAACAGGCCGTTCTCCGACAAAAACGGCCAAATGAATGAATGGATCGCACAACCCCGGGCAGATAAAACGGGCGAGGCAAAAAGGTTTTTCTTATGCGATATGTCCGTTGCACCGGAGATTTGACGAGCTTTTCGCATGGCATTCGGGCAGGCGGAAAGTCATTGCCCTGTCTGTACGCCGCTTGTTTTAAAAATTTTGCCGAGAGGTCCGCTTGCAAAGCGCAGAATCAGCCCGTTTACCGTTCCCGTCAAAGTGCCTGCAAGCATCAGAGCGGGGAAATAGTACCATATTCCGCTGCCTTTCAATATCAGGGACGCTAAGGCAATCTGTCCGATGTTGTGGAAAACAGCTCCGGAGACGCTTGTGCCGATTTCACTGAAAAAGGTTGTCTTTTTTATAATTATCATGACGGCAAGGCTCAGCAGAGCGCCGCATACGCTGTAAAAAAACGCGTTGACGTTAGAGAACAGAAAAAGCGTTAGGACCAGACGCAGAGCGGAAACCGCCGCCGCCTCGAACGGGCCGAGAAAAAACAGAGCGGCCATTATTGCCAGATTGGCAATTCCAAGTTTGAATCCGGGAACCGGCACAAACGTTATTGGAACAAGAAATTCAACGTAGCTCAGAGCAACGGCAAGCGCGGTGAAAACGCCCGTAAGCGCGATTTTTTTCGTTGTACTCATATTACCGCGTCAAGCTCTCCGTTTCCCGTTATTCTTACAATCACTCCGTTCGGGAGGCAGACAATAGTCTGCCCGGCCTTTGAAATAGGCCGGTGTTTCGCACAGATGTGATTTCTGCATGTTTCTCCGGTTACGCAGACCTGTCCGTTTTCGATAACGACCGTGAGCATTCCGCGCACGTCTACGCTTGCGTCTGTGCCGAGGCTGTATTCGCCTATTATTTCGTCTCCGACGGTTATCCTGACTTTTTCTCCCGTTTTTCCGTTTCCTCCCGTAACGGTCGCGAACCAGAGAACGAGCGAAACCGCAAGCAGAACTGCGATCAGAACAATGTCATTAAGATATTTATTTTTCATAATTTGCAAACCCGTCAGTTCTGACAAGCGTCCCGTCATTTTTCATCCACAGCGCTTCCGCTCCGTATTCAAGTGCAAGCGCACGGCCGCTTTCAATATCCATACAGAAAAGCGCGGTCGAGAGCGCGTCGGCAATCAGAGAGCTCGTATGAATTATCGTAACCGATCGGTACAATACGGAAGGGTAAAGCGTTTCGCTGTCTATTATATGATGATATCTTACTCCGTTAAGTTCGCGATAACGCTGGTAGTCGCCGCTTGTGACTACAGAGACGTCGGATGCCGCGAGAACCGTGAGCAGGCCGCCGTCCGGATTTTCGACCCCGACAGACCATTTGCTCCCGCCTTCCTTATGCCCTCCGGCATAAACGTTTCCGCCTATGTTCAGAATAAAATCACAATCGAGCAAACGCGATACGGCGTCAGCAGCGTATCCTTTTGCCACCGCCCCGAAATCAAGCGTCATATCCGGATCGCTTATAGCTGCGTTGACGTCTGTAAAATGGAGGTTGTCCATGTCGGCGTGGGCGGAGGCCGACATGAGCGCTTCTTTTTCAGGCAGCGACCGGCCGTTTTCCCGAAATTCATGCCACAAAGAGAGCACGCTCCCCATTGCTATGTTGAGCTTTCCCCCGGTTTTGTCGTAAAACTCGCGCGAAACAAGGAGCACCTGATACATATCGTCGCATATTATCGCATTTTTTTCGGTGTTGATGGCGAAAGCGGATGATTTTTCGTTGTAAATGCTGAAAATCGCGTCGATGCGTTTAAGCTCATCATGAACGGTCTGCGATAGTTCCGCGAATTTATTTTTGTTCTGACAGCAGGCGGTAAAGGTTGTGACGGTGTCGAAGACGTCCGTATATGTTTCACTGAATCTTTTTTGCCCGCACGAAGAAAAAGCCGTCAGGGATGTGACGGCGAGAAGGGCCGCGATGATTATCTTTTTTATGCTTCCTCTTCGGCTTTTTCTCATTTTATCTTTTTAGAATGATTTTGGACGGGCATTTTTCCGCGCATTTTCCACAGCCGGTACATTTGCTCTGATCTATACGCGCAAGATTGTTTTCAAGGACGATGGCCCCGTGCTCGCAGACCCTCGTGCAGAGGCCGCAGCCGATGCAGCCTTCCGTGCAGGCCATACGCACGTCTTTTCCTTTGCTGTGCGACGAGCAGCGCACAACGTATTTTGCCTTGTACGGTATGATCTGAATGAGCTTGTTCGGGCAGACCTCCGTACATTTTCCGCACGCCCGGCATTTGGTATCGTCGATCATTGCGAGACCGTCAACTATGCGTATGGCGTCGTACGGGCAGTTTGCCGCGCACGTGCCGAAGCCGCAGCAGCCGTAAGGGCATTTTTTGGAGCCGTGGCCGGGCGCAAGATATGCTATGCGGCATTCCTCGCGGTCGCGGTAGTTGTAATTTTCGTTCGTTTTTTTGCAGGTTCCTGAGCAGCGGACAAACGCCACTTTCTTTTCCACCTCGCTTACGGCAAGACCGAGTACTTCGCTGAGCCTCTGTACGTCTGCGGCGACGCAGAGAGACGGGTTCTCGCTTTCGTTTACAATCGCTCTTGCGTAGGCGTCGCATCCCGCGTATCCGCATCCGCCGCAGTTTGAACCGGCGAGGCAGCCTCTGACTGCCTCAAGTTTTTCATTTGTTTCCGGTTTGAATTTTTCACCGAGAAATCCGAGAATCACGCCGACAACCGCTCCGATACCGGCGGTCACGCCGACGGCAATTAAAATTGATTCGAGCATTTTTCCTCCTTAAAGGGCTCCTGTAAAGCCGTAGAAGGCTATCGCCATCAGCCCGGCTATGACAAGAACTATCGGCATACCTCTAAATGTCTTCGGAACGTTGCAGAATTCCAGCTTTTCGCGTATTCCGGACATGAGAACAATGGCGATGAGAAAACCGATTGCCGTTCCGACGGAATAAACCATTGTTTCAAGAAAAGTCATGGATTTCTGAGCGCTGTCTATACATACGCCGAGTACGGCGCAGTTTGTCGTGATAAGAGGAAGGTAAACGCCGAGCGCATTGTAGAGCGACGGGATTTTTTTCCTGATAATGATTTCGATTGACTGTACAAGCGATGCAATAATCAGAATATATACGATTGTACGCAGATAAGTCAGGTTCAGGGGTATGAGCAGAAATTTGTTAATTGCGAAGGTCACTGCGGATGAAATTGTGACCACAATGGTTACGGAAGTCCCCATCCCGACAGCCGTAGCCGTTTTTTTGGAAACGCCGAGAAACGGGCAAAGGCCGAGAAATCTGCTTAAAACAACGTTGTTTACGAGCGATGCGGCAAGCACCTCGATGAGGATTTTTGTAAATGTGTTCATTTGCCTTCCTCCGTGCGTCTGTAGATCATGCATCCGCTGTCGCCGCAGGAGGAGCATTCGCCGTTGCATTTAAATCCTTCCGGCCTGTTTGTTGCGGAAGGCGCCTTGAGCTTGTTCTGAAGAGCAGTGATTATTGCCAGGACAAAGAATGCGCCTGGAGCCATTATTAGTATCGATACGGGCTCGTAGCCGTCAGGCATGATTCTGAATCCGAACAGCGTCCCCGCGCCGAAAAGTTCGCGGAACGCGCCGATGATCGTAAGTGCTGCGGTAAAGCCGAGTCCCATGCCGAGACCGTCGGCCAGAGACGCGAGCGGAGGATTTTTTGAAGCGTAGCTTTCCGCCCGGCCGAGGATGATGCAGTTCACGACGATAAGCGGAATGTACAGCCCGAGAGAGGCGTATAGGCCTCTTACGTAAGCCTGCATAAGAAGGTCGACAATCGTGACGAACGAGGCGACGATAACTATATATGCCGGCATACGAACTTTGTCGGGAATAAATTTACGAAGAAGCGAAACAAACAGATTTGACATTATCAGAACCGCACAGGTCGACAGCCCCATCCCGAGCCCGTTTATTGCAGACGTGGTTACAGCGAGGGTTGGACACATGCCCAGCATAAGGACGAACGTCGGGTTTTCCCTGATAATTCCGTTATACAATCTTTCAAATAGTGTTCTCATGTCTCCGCACCCCCGTTCAGCAGGTTTGAGGCCACGTATTCGTGCGCGGCGTTTACAAGACCGACAATTGCCTTTGTGGTTGTTGTAGCTCCGGAAATGGCGTCGATTTCGTTTCCGGAGGCCCTTCCGCCTTTAACGTATACAATGGGGAACTCCCCGATTCCCGCGAACTGGGCCTGCCAGTCGCTTTCGGTGCATTTTGCGCCGAGCGCCGGCGTTTCGCTCATCGAAGTTACGGTCATGCCGGTGATTTTTCCCTGAAGATCGACGCCGACAGAGGCGACGATGTTCCCGCCGTAGCCAAGCGAGGTCGTAAGCGACAGAACGTATCCGGCCGTCCTGCCGGCTTGGTTTTTGGCAAGCAGTACGGCGTCAACAGATATGCCGTCTGATACGGTGACAGGAGCGATGCCGGCGTCCTCGAACACCTCTGCCTCCGCAAAAACGGTTTTATACGATTTTATTCTGTCATTCTCTTCGGCAGAAGCGATCCTGTCCTTTGTCAGCTCGTAAACGAGCGAGAGGCAGAGAACAGCCGTAAGAACTATTATCACGAGGTGCAGGGTTTCCCTGAATATTGTCTTACTCATTTGCTTTCTTCCTCGCGCTTTTTACTCCGAAGGGACGCGGATACGTCCATTTTTCAATAAACGGTGTGAGCAGATTCGAGAGGATAATCGCGTATGACACACCCTCGGTTGCTCCGCAGAAAACGCGCATAAACGCGGTAAAAAGGCCTACGCAAATGCCGAACAGAATCTGTCCCCAGAATGTGACCGGGGTTGTCGCATAATCGGAGGCCATAAACACGGCTCCGACGATCAGTCCTCCGCCAAGCGCGTTGACGGCGAGGTAGTTCCAGGTTACGTTTATTCCGTTCATCCAGCTGAACAGCGCCACGAATACGACAGTCGAGCCTATGACGGTAAGCGGTCCTCTCGGGCTTATCGTGCGGCGTAGAAACATATACAGCGCGCCGATAAGTATGGCTATTGCAGAGGTTTCCCCTATTGTACCCGAATGCGTGCCGGTAAGCATGGACAGAATGTCGACGTATTCGCCCGCCTTGGCCATTGCAAGCGGTGTGGCGCTTGAAACGGCGTCAAGAATCGGATAGTTCGTCATAATCCCGGGAAATGAGATCAGAAGGAAACAGCGCGCGGCAAGGGCAGGATTCATAAAATTCGTTCCTATTCCGCCGAACAGCATTTTTACAACAAGAATGGCGAAAATTCCGCCGATTACCGAAATCCACCACGGTGCGGTGGAATAGAGATTAACCGCAAGGATAAGGCCCGTTACAACGGCGCTGAGATCTCCCACCGTTACCGGAAGCTTCATCAGCTTTTCGTAAACAAGTTCGGTCAGAACGCAGCTGGCGACGCTTACCGCCGTCACCATCAGAGCCCGCCATCCGAATATCCACACACCGACTGCAATAGAAGGAACAAGGGCAATTATCACGTCAAGCATTATGCTTGCGGTTGTTTCCCTTGAGCGTATATGCGGGGAAATTGAAACGTTCAGTAATTTCACTTTTTTCTGCCCGCCTTTCTCTCAATTATTACCTGCCTTTTTGCAATCGCGATCGACTGCGAAATGCGCCTTTTGGCAGGGCATATATAGGTACAGCAGCCGCAGCCGATGCATTCCATGCCGTGCAGACTCTCGAAGACGTCGTATTCTCCCGCGTCGGCGGCGTTTTTCAGCTTGATTGGCATAAGCCTTTCGGGACAGGTTGTAAGACATTTTCCGCAGCGTATGCACTCCATCGGCGCGTACTGAGTGGTCTCGTCATGCGATATGGCGAGTATGCAGGCTGTTGTTTTTGTTACGGGGATGTCGAGGCGGTAGACGGCCGCCCCCATCATCGGACCGCCGAAAATAACCTTCTCAGGTTCTGAAACATAACCGCCGGCAGCGGTTATGAGCGCCTCTGCGCACATGCCTATCGGAACGTCGAAATTGGACGGATTTTTTATTGCCTCGCCCGTTACCGTCACGACCCGTCTGATAAGAGGGATGCCGTCGCACACGGCGTCGGCAACTGCCGCAAGAGTTGCGAAATTCAGCACAAGAACACCTACGTCCGACGGAAGCATGCCGGAATTTACCTTGCGCCCGGTAAGCGCATGAATAAGGACGCGCTCGCCGCCCTGAGGATATTTTTCGCGCAGAGGTACGACGGATACGTTTTTTAGGCCAACGGCGGCTTTCCTTACAGCCTCGATACCTTTTTTCTTGTTGCTTTCGATGATAAACGACTCAAAATTTACAGAATGATTGTCTATTATATTTA
>JAFZTO010000183.1 GCA_017618795.1 Clostridia bacterium
AGGCGAGCGTGTGGGACGGCACGGTTCCGCGCAACGAGGACGGCTACACGCTTTCGGGAAGCGGAACGGAGGCCGATCCGTATCTTATTCAGAGCGCAAACGATCTCGCGTTCTTCGCGCGCTGCACGAACAACGGCGTAAACTATGCGGCGGGAACGTTCCTCAAGCTTACCTGCGACATAGTAATCAACAGCGATCACGAAGATTACATGGACTGGATTACTACTCCGCCGCAGAGGACTCTTCCGTCGATTTCCAAGAATGGTAACAGTTTTAAGGGCGTTCTTGACGGCGGCGGACACGTGATCTACGGACTTTACAGCGTTGACAATACCAATACCGGCTGGAAGGACGGCGGTCCGATTGCCTGCGGATTCTTCGGGTATCTTATGGGAACCGTAAAGAACCTCGGTTTTGAGCACTGCGTCACAGTGCGTTCGGCTGAAAACACCGTCGGCGCGGGTATTATTGCCTCGTATCTCGGAAAGAGCGGGAACGATTCGATGGCTGTCATAGAAAACTGCTACGTGAAAGACTGTTACGTAAGTTCCTGGAGAGTCGCCGGACTTATCGCCGGAAGCGTTGCCAACGCGAAAATAAACAACTGCTATGCAATCGGCACGGTAGCCGGGGGAAGAAACGGTGAAGCCGATATCGGTGGTCTTGTAGGATATGCACGCAGCGCCGCATCGACGATAGAAAACGTTTATGTTCTGGCGACAATGTCTCTTGCATCGGGTTCCAGTGTGGTTGGAAGCATAGCCGGCAATAGCGATAAGGCCGAAACGACAATCGACAACGTCTATTTTGATTCTACGGTTTCTGGGCAGACAAAGGCGATCGGTTACTCGAAATCAGGCGGAACGCAGACCGATATGAAAAAAGAGAACATGACGGTGGAGTCAATGTCCTTTAGCAGCGAAGTGTGGCAGGATGTCGACGGATCAACGCCGGTGCTTTCGGTTTTTGCGCCTCATGTTCATACACCGGGCGAGCCTGTCGCTGAAAATGCTTCGGAGGGTACCTGCACCAACGGCGGGACATACGAAGAAGTGGTGTATTGCACCGGATGTGGCGAAGAGCTTTCATGGGAGACGAAAACCGTAGCCGCCGAGGGTCACAAGGCTTCCGAAGCTGTCAAGGAGAACGAGGTTTCTGCTACGTGCACTTCTGAGGGTTCTTACGACGATGTAGTCTACTGCTCCGTCTGCGGGGAGGAGATTTCAAGAACGCACAATACCGTACCGGTGACCGAGCATACTCCCGCGAAGGAAGTCAGGGAAAACGTGGTTGAGGCCGAGGTCGGCGCAGAGGGTTCGTACGACGAGGTGGTCTACTGTTCAAAATGCGGAACGGAACTGAGTCGCACCAAGAAAACCACTCCAGCGCTCGAATTCATAGCAAGTGTCTGGGACGGCGTCACCCCGAGAAACGAGGACGGATATACTCTCAGCGGTTCGGGTACTGAATCAGATCCGTATCTGATCAACAACGCCAATGATCTGGCGTTTATGCTCCGTTGCACAAACAACGGCATAAGTTTCAGTTATGGTACTTATTTCAAACTTACGACAGATATCATTGTAAACGCCAACTTCTCAAAGTATATGACGTGGCTTACAAATGCTCCTTCCCAGCAGCTTCCTTCAGGTTCGAAGGGCGGAAGTTCATTCAAAGGAGTATTTGATGGAAACGGTCATATAATTTACGGCGCGTACTATGTCGATAACGATGCAACCGGCTGGGGGCAGGAAAAATATTTGAGCGGTTTCTTCGGCAGACTGGAGGGCACGGTAAAGAACCTTGGTTTCATTAACTGCGTTGTCATCAGAGGCGAAGGGTCAATAGGCGCTGGGATTATTACAAGCCGTCTCGGGAGAAGCGGGAATGATAACCCCGCAGTGATTGAAAACTGCTTTGTTGCGGATTCGTACGTTTCCGCGTGGAGATGCGCGGGACTTCTTTGCGGAATAGCGGAAAATGCCGAAATAAACAACTGCTATTCGACGGGAATTGTAGCCGGAGGAAGAGCAGACGAATCCGACATGGGCGGTCTTATCGGTTATTGCAGGAATAACGGCAAACTTTCAAACGCCTACTCGCTTGCAAAACTCGATCTCGTTGAAGGATCGTCGGTGAACGGCGCGCTGGTGGGCAACTGCGACAACGTTGATTTTGAAATAACCAATCTTTATTTCGACTCGGCCAGATCGGGTAGCACAAAAGCATTCGGATATTTCAAGGACCGCGATTACAGTTCTGCGGCGCTTGACGTTTCTGCCGAGGGATCGACAATAAAGCTCAGGGTAAGCGACATGAAGTTCAGCAGCAAAATCTGGGCAAACGGTTCAAAGGGACCGGTTCTCAAAATGTTCAGTTCGGCCGCGACTTCCGATTATTCAATAGTATTTCTCGCAGTTGCTTTAATTGCAGCCGCGGGTATTGTTGCTGTAAAGAGGAAACATTAAACAGGCTTTTCCAACTGCAATTTATTGTTTCCTAAAACATATTGCAATGAAACTTAAAATCGTCTTTGCCTTGCTGGTTGCAATAACGGTTTTTCCTGTCTTTTTCTGCAGCTGCGGGAACGGCAAGCCGGATACCGAAACGCAGGCGGGCAGTACAGAAACCGAAAAAACGGATAATACAGTGAGATACAGAATCAGTTACAAGGAAGACTTTTATATTCCTCTTTACGACTGGTACAGGAAGCAGCAGAGAACGTCTGACGGGAAAGGCAGCGTTTACTGGAACAATAAGGTCGCAAAAACCCTGAGTTGCAACTGGATAAACGTTTTCCCGTCAGGAAAAAGCAGAGACGGAGAAAGGGGACTTCCAGGAGCCTTTCTTCTCGACGTCGACAGGATAATCGAGTATACGGCGAAAGGCCTTGAAGATTCGCACAAACTCGGGATAAAGATTATGACATCCGCGCCGATTTCAGAGGTTTTTCCCGATACTTGGACGGACTGGGGCTATGATCCTGATCTCATAAGGGCCGTTTGCACTGACGGAAGTCTTTCGCCTGTATACAGCAACGGCGTGAGCCACGCGTGTCACAACAACAATATTCTGCGCGAAAAGCTGTTTGAATATGTTGAAAAGGTGGCAAAGGCGGGATTTGACGGCTGTCTTTTTGACGGCAATTCATACGGTTGTTCTCCCGGCTTTTTCTGCCAGTGCGAATTCTGCAGGGAATCCTGGGGAAAGTATTCGTACGAAAAGCTCGGCAGGGAATTGTCTCTTCCCAAAAGATCGCTCGATATGTCGAGCGACAGCATGGCGAGGGCGTTCTTTGTCTGGAGAATGGACAGTTTTTCGAAACTACTTGTCGAACTTCGCGAAACAGGCAGAAAATACAATCCCGATTTTGAAGTATATCTAAACGGAATGATGTACGAAATCGGTGAGTATTACTATTTTAAAAACGGTCTTGATGTAGTTACAAGCGAATACAGTTCGAACCTCGATCTCGGACATGACTCGACACTTTTTATGTTCGCGATGAATGAAGCAATAACCGACAAGCAGTTGATTTCATTTATTCAGAATTACAAAAACATGTTTGAAAACGACAACGAGTACTATTCGGTTATGGCTGAGGCGTACGCGGCCGGAGGAGCCATGTGCGTTGCCGAGGTGTC
>JAFZTO010000184.1 GCA_017618795.1 Clostridia bacterium
CTCCGTTTCGCGTATTATAATTCCCGCTACAGCATACGCTCCACCATCTATTATTATACTATAATGCAGGTAATGTATCAAGTACATAGGGGCCATGCCCCGGTCCAATTCCGGTCAAAACCCCTCAAACCCAATTTCCTGATTGATTTTTGGCACTTTTCGTATCTGCTGTCTCATTTCATTTCTTGAAAAGCCTACATTATATAATGGAAAGAGCCCCGAAATGAAACACGGCAATCATTTTAAAACCTTCCACTGACCGGTCTTCTTAGATCCTTTGCGGAGAATATATCCCTTCTCAACAAGTGAGCTCAGATATCTTTCTACCGTTTTAACACTTTTTCCTATTTCCGCGGCTATTTCAACCTGCAGTATCTTCGGGTTTTTCAAAACCAGTTCGAGTATCTCTTCTTCACCCGGTTTTAATCCGACATTTAATCCGTCATTTAATCCGACATTTAATCCGACATTTCCGGCCTTAACAACATCTTCGTTGAACGGAATTGTAACCATAATGTAGTTGTCAGTAATGTCAAAAACGTCGGTCCCGTATTTTTCGGTTATGGTCGGGATCCCGTGTCCGGTGTGCTCGACAATATCCAAATCAGAGAATATCTTCATAAGTTTAAGGTTGCGCGGACGGCTTATTCCGCGGAAGAACTCTTCTTTTGTCAGATTGTTTGGAAGTCCTCCGTGAGAAATAATTTCCATTCTGTCGGAATAGAACGAAACCTGAGGCTCGCTTATCGTCCAGTCATTATGTACGATGGCGTTTATTATGGCTTCGTTTACGCTGTCGAAATCGTAAAGATAGGTGTCCTTTCTCGGCCTGACCGAAGTGTCGGAAACACAGATGTTTTCAGATGATATCCGGTTCATAAGCTGCTCGTACGCAAAAAGCAATGAACGTTTGCCGAAATCCGTTCTCTGAGAGATTGCCGCCTTGTTTTTGCCGTTGAATTTCACAAAAATAAGGGAATAACGGTTATTGTCTGAAAGCAACTCTCCCATGAGATTGTATCTTCCGTCTGAGGTAACAAGGAAAAGATTTGTTTCAAAGCTGCTGTCGTTAAGTCTGTATCCATTGTCGAGGTAATACTGTTTAAGGGAATGAAACGACAGCACGGGAAGATTTGTCGGTGCCTCAACGATAAGATCGTTCAGAATAAACCTTTGTTTATACCGCGACGCGATCTGCTCCTCGGTCATTGATTTGCAGGTCGTTCCGACACGCAAAAGACATCCCGAAGAAGAATAGCCGTACTTTTTTATACAATACAAGGGTTTGATCCCCTTGTCAACCGATACAGATATAAGGAGCTTGCCGTTTTCGGCAATGATTTTTGTATCGACCATATCCGCGGCGGGCGGCTCTATCTGGTCTGTAATGACGTCGGCGATCTTTCTCAATGTTTCATCGATATTATCCACGCCAA
The DNA here is from genome assembly GCA_017618795.1 of Clostridia bacterium. Lineage (GTDB taxonomy): Bacteria > Bacillota > Clostridia > Oscillospirales > CAG-272 > Colimorpha_A. Next base: position 1,437 of record JAFZTO010000184.1, read on the forward strand.
CGGCTTCTCCATTATCGTTTACACCTATTATTATCTTACCGCCGTTTGTATTTAGAAACGCGACTGTCTCTTTTACAAATTTGTCATTGAACTTTTCCTTCAGTTCAACGTCACCGGTCTCAAAAAATGTCACTTCAATCACCTCTAGCACTATTATACAATAAACACGACAAAATGTCAAAATAAACCGTCAGTTTTATTGTCAACTAGTTGAAAAATGAATTGCGGCTTATCATTTTCCATGTTTATGCAGACCATTAATCCGCGTTGCTGCAATTTAAAAAAACGGGCAACCTTGCAAAGCTTTTTTCAAAACCCTCAAGGAAGAAGAGCTTTATCGTATGAATAACCATTCCGAAGCGGAAATGAAAAAATCCATAGCAGTCTATATCAACCGATACAACAGCGAACTGCCGCACGCTTATCTTAATAACACATCGCCGGATAAGTTCGAAAAAAGGTATTTTGAAAAATGAGACAGCCCGGTACGGAAGTGGGTGCAAAAACCTTTTTCTGATCGATTTTTGGCACTTTTCGTATTGGCTGTCTCACAACGGTTCTTGCAAAAACATACATATGTTATAGTCAAAGCCCCGAAAATGAAACACAGTGGTTCATTTTTCGGGACTCGTCCAACAGAAATGTCCGGTTTTTTTATACTTTTATCGGAATTTTCATAGTACAGACAGTTAAGACGAGACCGTCGGCTATCTTTTTCTTTTCATGTTTGTCTTTAAAACGATGAAAGCAGCGACCGATAGAGCTATACCGCATGCAATCCCGGCAATGATATGTCTGACAACGGATTTCCGCCCTTCGTCCTGCGACGTTCCGGTGGTCTCCGGAGCGACGGTTGTTTTATCTCCGTTTCCCGAAGCGGAGTTTTTATTATCTTCGGTGGCCGGTTCTGTTGTTTTGCCTGATGATTCAACAGGTCGCCCGGATATGGCGCTTGTCTTTTCGGATTTTTCCCCCGGTTCTGTCGTAACGGCATCCGTGACTTTTATCTCTATATCGTAGAACGAGAAAGTGCCGTCCGACGCGAAGAACCCCCAATCATAACCTTTTATACCATAGATTCTGTTTATGAGAGTTTTTTCGCCGTTTAAATACAGGCAGATATATTCTCCTTCTGTCACAACTTTGAGAGTGTACTCGGTATCGGGCGCAAATTTGAAGCCGACCTTGGAACCCTGTCTTCCTTCCGTCGCCCCTATATCGCCGAGCTTACGGGCGTTGTATTCAAGGCGGTTTTTGGAAGCATTGAGCATTATATAGTATGAATCGTCTCCCGCTTCTCCGGATCCGAAGCACAACCCTCCGCGCGCGAAATATGAGCTGACCCTGAATTTACACGTCAGCATCATCGTCTCCGGGAGGACGCCCATATCGACAATTGATTTTTCTCCGGAAAGGATCAGAGAATTACCGTCAACGGATGCAGATCCGGACGCCTTAACGGGAACAAATTCGTAATCTTTATTAAAATATTCCGAATATGTGTGAGGGGTATCAAGTCCGAGAGTGCCGTTCTCGTTCTGGTGGATTTCGAAGATGACCATGTTGCCGCCCCAGTCGTAGTCGGAACTGTTCCCTCCTCTTTTTCTCCCTATCCACGCGCACAGGTAGTACGATCCCTTCAGTTCTCCCGCTTTTGCTGCATAGAATGTAAAACCGTCTCCGCTGAGCGTGTCGTCGGCGGGAATTGAATAAGGCCCTTCAATTGAATCGGCAACAGCGTAGAAAGAATAGCAGTTCCAGCTCCAGAACAGATAGTATTTGTCGCCTATCTTCTGTATGTCCGGGCATTCGCACATGTATTCGCGGTACTGTTCGAACAGATTTCCCTTAAATGTCCAGTTGTGCAGATCCTTCGAGGTATAGTACAACACTACACCGGACCATGTTTTTTTTGTGTTTCTGTCGGTTCTGCCTCCGACAAGCAGCATGTACTCTCCCGTCGACTCGTTTTTTTCAATCTGAGCGTCACGGAAATCGGATTTATCATAACCGTCCGGAGGATAAAGCGTTTCATCCGTCAGTTTGTCCCATGTCTTTCCGCCGTCGGAACTTGTGGCATGCATTATAGCGGTTGTTGTGCTGATGTTGTTGTTCACACCGGTATAAAAGCAGTGGAGGATATTGCCATCAGTGAAGAAGCATCCGGTTCCGAGGCCGAAATAGTCCTGCGACCGAGGATCGTCCGTTGATGCTATGAACAGTCCGTTATTGCGGAATTCATAGAAATTATCCGTGCTGAACATATGGAACGGATGCATAACCGAGTTGCCGTTGTTGTTTTTGTCAAAAAGATAAAACAGTTCAAGAGTTTCCCCGTCAGGAGACGTCATGGGCATTACGTCTCCTACCCAATAACCGTCAACTCTTGGGAACAAAGAATTGATCATTTTGTCCTCTCCTTCCTGCGCAAATGTTGTTATCAGCATTGCAGTTGTAAGCAGAAGCAGGAGAAAAAATCCTGCTGCGGCACGGATCTTTTCTCCTGCATTCCTTTTACCGCGCCGTTTTGGAACCGGTTCGGAATAAAACATGATTATTTAACAGCGGTACATTCGAAATTGAGTTCGTTGATCGCAAAGACCGATCCGGCTGAGTTTTCGTTCTTCCCGGTGCGTCGTACGATGAAACTGAAATCGCCTGCGTCGAGTTCGACGGAACCGAGATCGAAATTGTAAAGACCACCGTTGGTATTGAAACAGTCGATCTCGCCCAAAAGAGTTTCACCGATAAAATACTGGAAGATACCGAAATCGCCGCCGTTAAACTGGGTTATGGTGAGTTTGTATGTTCCGGATTGTGTGATGTTCATCGGTATGGTCATCGTCTCTCCTTCCTCGGTCGAGGTCCAGAACAGCTGGTAGGTGTCGTCTTCGTTGATCATGAATTCGTCGTCGATTCTGATGAAGCCGTTGGAGACATTCTGCACAAACTTTTCTCCTTCGGAGAGCTGTGCCTCGTCGAGATAAAGTGCCATTTTGTATTTGACCGTTGTGCCGACCTCAATTGTCTGGGCTGGCTCCTGAGTGGCGGGAGTTTCGGTTGTTTCGGGAGCATTGGTTTTTGCTTCGGTAGATACGGGAGTCTCTTCCGACGACTGATCGGGTTTAACAGATGTCTTGGGTTCTGTTCCGGTCTCGCCGCATGACGCGAGAAACGCAAGACATGCGATAACGGTGACTCCGGCAATAAGAATCATGAATATCTTTTTCATTGTTTTCCTTCTTCTTTCTTTATCTTTTTGTTTTTTTAATTATTGCAATTACGCCGAGAGACAATACGGCAATTACTGCGACTGTTGAAATGGAATCAGATGTCGCGGCGGAGGAAACGCTTTCGAGATAAATATAGGAAATCGCGAAGTTTGCTCCGTCGGCAGTGTTTCCATCGTTTCTGCCGATCCATGTTATTGTAACTGTCTGTTTACCGCCTTTAAGGCTATGTTCGCCAAAATCGAAACCGGTGAGACCGCCGTCCCCGAAGAAATCCGTTTCCTCCGAGACAACCGTATCTCCGATTTTTATGCTGAACTTCCCGAAATCTCCGCCCTTGAAGCATCTGAACGTTACGTTGTATGAGCCTGACTCGGGCACGTCGATGTCGAATTTCAGTTCGGCGCTTTCCTTAACCGGCCAGAACAGCTGGTTTGTATCCTGCGGCAATACTTCATGAGGATTTTCGGTTGCTTTCCAGTCCTTTGATATGTCCTGGACGAACACGTTTCCGGTGTCGTTTGTTTTCGTTGTGTTTCCGAGATAAGTGGCCATGTCGAAATAACCGAGAGTAGATACGGTCATACATGAAATGCCCAGATTGCAACTCGCGGAAGAAGTGTTTTTACCCTTGCACGTAAATACAAGATCCTGATCGCCGTTGGCAAGCTGATGATAGCCGAGATCCCAGAACCTCAGACCTCCGTCACCGAAGAAATCCAGGCCGGTCGCAAGCGTCTCGTCACCCAGCCTGATGTCAAATATTCCGAAATCTCCGCCTTTAAAGGCCTTGAGTACGATGTGATATTTTCCGGCCTTTGCGATGTTAAGCCTGACGGTGAATGTCGGATTTGAAGCGGCGTCTTCCGGAGAACAAACCCAGAACAGCTGTTTTATGGCGTCCTCGCCGTCGCTGTAGTGTTTTCCCCAGTCGCAGTTTTGAACGAATTTCTTCTGATCTTCCGCGGTCCTGTTTGACGCTTCCGCAGCACCTTCGTAATTTGCAAATTCATAAATTACATACTCGGGTTCCGAGGCAGCATTTACTGAAATTGCGGTCAGTACCGACAGAGCCATTGCGAGCACCGTGATAAGCGCAATTGTTTTTCTCATTTTTTTGTTCCGTCCTTTCGGAATTTTTTTTATCTGTAAAAATGATACTACTTTTGATTGGCTTTTTCAATAGATAAAAACATATAAACAGGAAAAAAAACGACAAACCGCCCCGATTTGTCGTTTTATCTGTTCGCTTTCCTGTATTCGAAAGGCGTCAGTTTCATATGGTATCTGAAAAATTTGTAAAACAGTTCAACGCTGTCGAATCCCACGGCCTCTCCGACTTTTTTGATTGAGTGCCTTGAATTCTTAAGAAGATATTTTGCCGCTTCCAGCTTTTCGCGATTGGCATATTCCTTGACCGTGACGCCGTACTTTTTCTTGAAACTCCGGCTTATGTAATCCTTGTTGTAGCCGAATCTGTCGCAGATATCCTGCATTGAGAAGTGGCGGTTTATGTTTTCGGTAATATATACCGCTATCTCGTCTATCGGAACGCCCTTCTCCGGGCCGGTGCTTGTTTCCGCGTTTTCCAGTTCATACAGGAGCGCGAGAAAAATGGATTCCAGGCGGGCATTGTCCTTGATTTTCGGATTATATGTGTCTTTTACCATGCGTATAAGTTCGTTCTGGAAGGTCAGCACGCTGCTTATGGTTATTACTCTGGATGTGATCGATGAAATGTCTATCGTGGATGAAAAGTATACTGCCATGAATTTGCTTTTGCGTTCGTGGGTCTTATAGCATTCCACGGTCGAAAACACAGGTGCGATAAAGCAGCAGTTTTTGCCGATCCCGTATTCTGTTCCGTTGCAGTTCATGTCAAGCCGCCCTTCGCGGATATGGATAAACAGATAGTCGCACAGAAATTTTTTCTCAACAGAACGGCCGGGATTCAGGGTTATGGTGTCGACTTTTTTTACGGCAAGGAATCCGGAACCGGATGTTTTGTTGTATTGAGGCGTCTCTGTAATATTGATCATATCGGATTTTTTCCTGTTTTATGTGTTATTTCCATTGAAATTGTCAAAATCTTCATTTATAATATTATATCACAGATGTCAGTTCAAGTCAATATAAACGGAGAGAAATATGAGTTTGGCCAGTTTTTCGGTTGAAAAAAAATATGTTGTCCTTCCTGTGGGCAGATATGTCGATTCAAGAAAGATACAATTCAGCTTCGGCGGAAACGTATTCCTTGAAATAGACACCAGGCTTGACTATGTGAACCCCGTAAACTGTGTTTACGCGGACGTTTCGGAGTTCATCGGCCTGCAAATAGACGTTGAGATACATCCGGGAGTTGAATTCGTAAACATGCAGACGGATGAAAAGGACCGGCGCAGATATGAGTGTGTTAACCGGCCCGAAATTCATTTCACCCCGTCATACGGATGGCTGAACGATCCGAACGGGCTTGTCAAATACCGTTCTCCCGTGACGGGGGAAACCGTATGGCACATGTTTTACCAGTTCAACCCGTACGATACCGTATGGGGGAACATGCACTGGGGACACGCGGTCAGCCATGACCTTATTCACTGGGAAGAAAAAGATATAGCGCTTTGCCCCGACAGTACAGGGACGATGTTTTCCGGGAGCGCCATAGTGGACAGCGACAACGTTTCCGGCCTGAAAAAAGGCAAGGACGACCCGATACTGCTTTTCTATACCGCCGCCGGAGGGGAAAATCTGATGTCAAAGGGAAAGGTGTTCACTCAGTGTCTTGCGTTTTCGACGGACGGAGGGAAAACCTTTTCCAAATATGAAAAAAATCCGATCATATCTGCCGTAACACCCGCGAACAGGGATCCGAAAGTAATATACTGCGAAGAAATGGAAAGATGGATAATGGCTCTGTATCTTGATCGGTCCACTTACTGTATTTTTACATCCGAAGACCTCATAAACTGGGTAAAACTCCAGGATATTAATCTCGAAGGCGACGCGGAATGCCCGGATATCTTTCCGCTTAACGTTTCGGGAAATCCGGATGACAGAAAATGGGTTTTCAGAGGAGCGTCGCACAGATATCTTGTTCTTGAATGCAGGAACTATCATTTCGATGTGATTCAGGATTCCAAACCTCTGAAC
>JAFZTO010000185.1 GCA_017618795.1 Clostridia bacterium
AGATCAGGAAATCGAATACCTTTTCGGCGATTATGACAAAGAAACGGTTATGAGACATCTTAAAGCCCCGACCGCGTTTTACAGCGACGGAAGGCTTTATACGATTTACGATCTTGACGGTCTTGATGATTCAGAGCTGAAGTCGGTAGCGGGAAAAGGCAATATTGACGAATATTTGATTTTTATGAAGAAATTTGTTGCTGCATCAAAGGAATATTATGCGGCAAAGCATGCAGATTCGTATTATCTGCCCCAAGTCATGTCCGGTTATGACAGAACTATCGATATAATTGATTCGCTGTGTACAAGGTGCGGCGTGTAAAAATTGCGAAAAAGACTCCCCGCGAAAGACGGCAGGGAGCCTTTTTATTATTCTTCGTAATCCGTAACAGCGATTCCGAGGTCGCGGAGTGCCTGTTCGTCGGTTGCGGTCGGACATTTCGTCATAAGCTCGGACGCGTTCTGAACCTTCGGGAAGGCAATGACGTCGCGTATGTCGTCCAGTCCGAGGAGCAGGGCGACGAGACGGTCAAGCCCGAAGGCAAGTCCGCCGTGCGGCGGTGTGCCGTATCTGAACGCCTCAAGCAGGAAGCCGAATTTGGCATTTGCCTCCTCTTGGGTGAAGCCCAGGGCTTTGAACATCATATTCTGAATGTCACGGTCATGAATCCTGATGGAGCCGCCTCCGGCCTCCGTTCCGTTTATCACAATGTCGTACGCTATGGAGCGGACCTTCTCAGGCTCGGTTTCAAGGAGCGGTATGTCCTCTGCCATCGGCATCGTGAACGGGTGATGCTTTGCATAATAGCGCCCGTCTTCTTCTGAATACTCGAGGAGCGGGAACTCTGTTATCCAGAGCAACTTGTATTCGTTCGGGTTCACAAGACCGAGGCGTCCGGCAATTTCGCGCCGAAGGGCGCCGAGCGTATCGAACACCACCTTGTTTCTGTCCGCAATGATAAGCGCAAGGTCGCCGTTCTTCATTTCAAGCGCATCGCAGATGGCCTTGTTTTCTTCATAGGTAAGGAATTTGGCGTAGGACGAGGAGACATTTCCGTCCTCGGCGATCTTGTACCACGCCATGCCCTTTGCCTTGAATGTCTTGCAGAACTCGGCCAGGCCGTCTATCTCCTTGCGCGAGAATTTCGCGCCGCCGTTTATGTTTATGCCGCGGACCGAGCCGCCGTTTTCAAGCGCGCCGGAGAACACCTTGAACTGACAGTTTTTCAGCACGTCAGAAAGGTTTTTCAGTTCGAAGCCGAAACGCAGATCGGGTTTGTCGGAACCGAAGCGGTCCATTGCTTCCGCATACGTCATTCTCTGAAGCGGAAGTTCTATATCCATGCCCTTGAACTCTTTGAACAGCCGTTTGAGATATCCCTCGACCACGGCAATTATGTCGTCCTGAGTTATGAATGACATTTCAAGGTCTATCTGCGTGAATTCGGGCTGGCGGTCAGCGCGCAGATCCTCGTCCCTGAAGCAGCGTGCGATCTGCATATAGCGGTCAAAGCCCGAGAGCATAAGCAGCTGCTTGTATATCTGCGGCGACTGGGGAAGAGCGTAGAATTTGCCGTGGTGCAGACGGGACGGCACAAGATAGTCGCGGGCGCCTTCAGGCGTAGGGGCGATCAGATTCGGGGTCTCTATTTCGATAAAACCGTTCTCAACGAAGTACTCGCGGGTTATGTGCGCGATTTTCGCTCTGTCGATGATGTTTTTCTGCAGGTCCGGGCGGCGCAGATCAAGATATCTGTGCTTCAGGCGCAGCTCCGGCCGGACGGGGCTGTTTTCCACGATTTCAAACGGAGGAGTCTGTGCTTCGGAAAGTATTTTGAGCTCGTCGACGGCTATTTCCACTCTGCCCGTCGGAATCGTTTCGTTTATGGATGAGCGAAGACGGACCGTTCCTTTGGCGCACAGCACGTATTCGGCGCGCACCGTGAAGGCTGTGTCAAAAACGTCTCTGTCAGTGCCGTCGTCGAACGCGAGCTGAACGATGCCCGTGCGGTCGCGCAGGTCGATGAATATAAGAGAACCGAGGTCGCGCGCGCGCTGAACCCAGCCCATGACGCATACCCTTGTGCCGATGTCTTCGTCACGGAACAGGCCGCAGTATTTGCTTCTTTTATCTTCTTTTTCAAGCAGATTTGCCATAATATGTTTGTCCTTTCGGTTACTGTTTTGATTAACCTTATAATTTTACCACATTTTTAACGATTTGTCAAGAAAAAAGAAAATGGATAATTAATGAATATATTCATTTCAAATTTATAGAAATTTAGCATTTTATGGGAAAATCTGATAAAACGCTTGACAAACGTGAATATTCGTGATATAATATTATCAATTTCCGCAGGAGAATCCATTATGAAAAAATCAGAAATAAAGAAAATAGTCCTTGCATACTCGGGCGGTCTTGACACGTCCGTTATAATTCCGTGGCTGAAAGAGAACTACGGTGATCCCGAAATAATTGCCGTTTCAGGCAACGTAGGACAGGGAGACGAGCTGGACGGATTGGAGGAAAAGGCGCTGAAAACCGGCGCGTCAAAGCTCATTGTCGCCGATCTCGTCGATGAAATGGTTGACGGGATAATTATTCCTTCGCTGAAAATGGGCGCTATATACGAAAAATATCTGCTCGGCACCGCGTTTGCACGCCCCGTCATTGCAAAAAAACTTGCAGAGATTGCCCTCGAGGAGGGCGCCAACGCCGTCTGCCACGGCTGCACGGGCAAGGGCAACGATCAGGTCAGGTTCGAGCTGGCCGTCAAGCATTTCGCTCCCGAGATGAAGATAATCGCCCCGTGGCGGGAATGGAGCATAAGGTCCCGCGACGAGGAGATAGACTACGCCGAGGCGCACGGCGTTCCGCTGAAGATAAGCCGCGAAACGAGCTATTCGAAGGACAAGAATCTCTGGCACCTGTCGCACGAGGGACTTGACCTCGAGGATCCTTCAAACGAGCCCGACTACGACAAGCCCGGTTTCCTCGAGATGGGCGTATCGCCCATGAAAGCTCCGGACTCACCGACCTACGTCACGATAGATTTCGAGGCAGGCGCGCCCGTTGCGCTTAACGGAGAAAAAATGAAGGCGAGCAAAATAATAGAGGGTCTGAACGCGCTTGGCGGCCGGAACGGCATTGGCATCATAGATATAGTCGAAAACAGGCTCATAGGCATGAAGGACAGGGGAGTGTACGAAACGCCTGGAGGCACAATCCTGTATTTTGCGCATGAGCAGCTCGAAATGATAACCGTAGACAAGGATACGCTTCATCTGAAAAAGAAGCTTGC
>JAFZTO010000186.1 GCA_017618795.1 Clostridia bacterium
ACAGAAGAATAAGCATGTCGTGGGAGAGAAACATCACGTTCCCGAACGATACGATAGGAGGTCAGATGTCATACCCTTCCGAACTTGTTCTCAGGCGGGAAAACGGTGAGTATTTTCTCTGCAGCAATCCGGTTAAGGAACTTGACCGGTTCTTTTCGGTTGTCTATGAGGAAAACAGAATAAGTTTGAGAGGCGGCGAGGAGCATATTGTCAGACTCGACAGCGGAGTTTACGATATTTCATTTGAACTGTCAGGCAAATATTCAAACAGGTTTTCTGTGCTTCTTTTCGGGAAAAAACTGTACATCGATACGGATACAAACACAATCAGACTCGGAAACGAAATTTGCCCGGCTTCGGTTCTGGGCGGCCGCCGCCTTATAAGGATGATAGTCGATTCGTGCAGCATGACGGTGACGACCGGAGGCGGAGAGGCCATGATTACCGCTCCGTGGCTTTGCGATTACAATCTGAAAAAACTGATTATACAGGCGGAATCGAGTTCATATATAGAAAAAGTGACGGTTAAAAAATACAATAATTCCTATGGAGGGAAATAAAGATTATGAAAAAAACAACTGCTTTTGCGCTTGCATTGGTGATCCTTGCGATGTTGTTCGCGGCAATCGGGTGCGTGAATGTCAATCCCGGGAAAAACCCGTCCGGAAGCGCCGATAAAGACGGAGACGACTGGGATCTGAACAGGTTCAGCGACATAGATCTGAACGGTGCAACGGTAAGAATGATGAGCCGGGCCCATGAGCGCCACGCGAACGAACTGACGGTGGACGACGAAGATGAGCCGAAAGACTTTGTCCTCGCGGAAATATACAACCGCGAACGCTATGTTGAGGAAAAACTGCATGTCCGCATTGAAAACGATAAGGTTGAATCAACCGACGAGCACGGAGGACGGGGCGTGCTGCCGGCTCTGGTGCTTTCAAACGACCAGACGTACGATGTTTACGCTTCGAGCTATTATGCGACTTCCGGGCTTGCCATCGACGGGAACTTTTCAAACGTGTACGATGTCAGGAGCATCGACACGGAACGGGGATACTGGTCTCAGTATTTTATCGAAAAAGCGCAGATAGGCAAAAATCTCTATTTCTTTACGGGAGATGCCGCGATTTCCGCATTGCGTTTTCTGTTTGTGACTTTTTTCAATAAAAATATGGTAGAAGAATACAAAATCGATGATCCGTACGTGCTTGTCAAGAACGGCGCGTGGACCTACGACGCGATGTACGATATCGTCAAGGACATTTATGTCGATCTCAACAACGATCAGATTGCCGATGAGAACGATTTTTACGGTCTCGCGGTGAACAACTATCTCGGTTCCGACGCATACACGTCCGCGTTCAATCTCACGACTGTCGCGGTAAACGGCAACCATCAGGCTGAAGTCGTTGTAAATGTAAACAAATACACTAAAGCGGTTGAGATGGTTTACGATCTCTTCTGGAAAACGCCGGGCGTGCTTTGCGGACAGGATCCGAGCTATCTTGCGAACATACTTGCGTAGGAACACGCAATATTTACGCAAAGCTGGCTTTACAACTGCGAATCTTATGTCATGAGAGACATGAGCGCCGATTACGGAATCATACCTTATCCCAAATATGATGAGAATCAGGCTGACTATTACTCCTTCGGTCATGATCAGATAACCGTTTTCGGGATTCCGGTTTCGTCGGTAAAGAAAGAGGAGGCCGGATATGTGCTTGAACTTATGAGCGCGAGAAGCCGCGATACGGTGATTCACCAATATTACGAGATGGCTCTCAAGGAGAGATACGCGAGAGATGAGCAGAGTATCGCCATGCTTGATCTCGTCAGAAACAATTTCCTTCTTGATACCGGATGGATATACTGCGAGCAGACCAATCTTGCGGGCCGGCTTATGAGGACGCTCGTCGAGGCAAAGAGCAAGAGTTTCGCGCAGTACTACGCAAAATACGAAAGCGTTTTCCTTGATAAAGTTAATGAACTAAACGAAGCTTTTGAAGCCCTTGAAATCGAAAACGGCGGATAAAATGAAAATTCTGACTTTTGGAGAAATAATCTGGGACGTGTACGGTGACGAGAAGGTTATAGGCGGCGCCGCATTCAATTTTGCCGCGCATGCCGGTCATCTCGGACACGACAGCTATCTCATTTCCGCGCTTGGAAACGATGAACTCGGAGACGAGGCGTTGATTCTTGGCGAAAATCACCTCATAAACATGTCCCTTGTTCAGCGCAACGGTTATGAAACCGGCAAATGCGTCGTAACGCTGAACGACCGCGGAGTCCCGGTTTTCAACGTACAAACCGGCTCCGCCTACGATATGATCGAATGCGGCGACGAGTTGATTGAACGGATAAAAGAAATAAAACCGGACATGCTCTGTTTCGGCACGCTTATACAGAGAAGTCCGATCTCAAGGAGAAGCATTCGCCGAATAGTCAGCGAAAGCGGCATCAGAAACGTTTTCTGCGACATTAACATACGGAAAGATTGCTATGACCGCGATTCTCTGGATTATTGTCTGAGCCGTGCAACGATTGTAAAGATAAGTGACGAGGAAGGACATTTCATTGCCGATCTCGGACTTGTGGATGACAGTGACGTTTATCTTCCGAAAAAGGTCGCCGCAGCGTATGCTAATCTTGAATACGTTGTGTATACTCTCGGGAGCAAAGGTTCCGAAGTGTTTGAGACCGCGACCGGGATCACATACAAATCGGGCCGTCCGGGAAACGTGAAAGTCGTGTCCACGGTCGGGGCGGGCGACTGTTTCGGCGCGACATTTTCGACATCGCTCCTGTCGGGTTGTTCCGTGCCTGAGGCTATCAGACGTGCGACAGATAGAAGCGACATAGTGGTGGCGCATCGCGAGGCGATTCCATTCTGAAAGGAAAATGATATGAACGAATTGTTTTTTAACACTCCGGCCACGCTCCCGATCATAACCGGAGAGTCATCAAGGGCAATCAACGCCGAGAATCCGAAGGGTGAGAAAGGCGGCGGAGGCAGGGCTTCAAGCATCCTCGGAGCAGGCCGCAAAGGCAGGCCGTGCATAACGCTTAAATCCGGAAAAACCGAAGTGATTGCCGAAATAGAAGGATGCGGAATCATAAACCACATATGGATCACCGTAACGGATAAGACTTCTGATGCGAACCGGTTTGTGCTGCGCGACATTGTACTGAGGATGTACTGGGACGGAGAGAACGAGCCGTCAGTGGAATGCCCGCTGGGAGATTTCTTCTGTCTGGGATTCGGAGAAAGCTACACGGTCTGTTCATCGCTCATTTCGGTAAATCCTCTTCGCGGCATGAACTGCTATATTCCGATGCCGTTCAAAAAAGGCGCCGTAATTACCGTTGAAAATCAGCACCCCTGCGACATTGACGGCTTTTTCTTCCAGATTGACTACTGTCTGCGGGATTCGCTTCCCGACAACACCGGATATCTTCATGCGCAGTGGAGACGCGAATCGTTGACCGAGATAAAAAAAGACTATACGATTGTTGACGGGATAGTCGGAGAAGGACAGTATATCGGCACATTTCTCTGTTTGCAGACGCTGTCCCGCTACTGGTGGGGCGAAGGCGAGATAAAGGCATATATCGACGGCGACAACGATTATCCGACAATCTGCGGTACGGGAACCGAGGATTACTTCGGCGGGGCATGGAGTTTTGCAAGCCATGTGAACGGCGAATGCGTTGAAACTAATTTCTGTTCCCCTTATCTCGGATTTCCGTTCTATAAGGATAAGGACACGGCGGTGAGCAATCCGTTTCACAACAGAGATCTACCTCCGATGCGGTCGTTTTACCGCTGGCACGTCGCGGATCCCATCAGATTTCGCGAAAATTTTAAAATCACAGTACAGCAGATCGGCATATGTCACGGAGGACTGTTTGAAAGACAGGACGATGTTTCATCTGTGGGATACTGGTATCAGACCGAACCGCATGCCCCGTTTCCGGCGTTCCTTTTGGCAGACGCGCGGCATCCAAGGTAGCTGAAGCTGACGCGGAGCGCAGCGGCGGCAAACTTCCAAACAACAGTCAGGCCGGTCGATTCTTAACAAAGCGGTGCGGTCGTTATTTCAGTTTCTGTTGCAATGTTATCCTTCTTCTAATAAAAAGCGTTGAACATAAGCAATACGGTCGATTCCGACCTCCTGCGGACATGTTCAACGCTTTTTTATATGCAAAACAGAGCCTGCAACCGGCGTCGCGCCTCAAAAAAACGGCGGCGGGGCGCCCGTCAGCCCTGTTTTGCGTATGAAACGGCAGTGGCTGTACATTAATAGGTACAATTCCCGTTACGCAACCTCGCTCCCGGTTTCAACGGATGAATAAGTTTTTATGCGGAAATGCACTTCCCGGATTATTTCCGAATACCAATCGCCCGGAATTGTTTTTAATTGGTTTCCTTGCGTTGGCACGTTCGCCGACATGTTTAGACTTGACGGATGTCTACAGTCTTGCGACTTCCCAGAACGTCCGTCTGTCTATTATGTGCAGAGAAAAGTTTTCTCCTCTGTTCGGAACGTTGGTCAATGCGAAAGTGTAATTTCGGTGCTGCTTCAGATCGCTTATTTCAAACGGCTCATAATTGCAGTCGTTTCGTCTCTCACTGAAAACGTCTATATGGTTTTTCGCCTGTTCCCTTCCCTCCGTGTAGCCCAGCAGAACGAACCAGCAGTGAACCTCGGCGTCGTAAAACATACGGTTGACCTGGTTGAACGCGTCGAAACAGACGTTGAAATCAAGCTCGTCGAAAAGCGAAATGTCGTCGGACGGAAGAAACGGGTCTCCTCCGTGCTCCAGCAGCAGTGCGAGAGTGTCGGCGGCAACATATCCGTTGCTGACCATTGCCGCTTGACCCATTACAGTTTCGCAGTCAAATTCCGCGTTCGGATCCAGCCCGTACCGGAGAAGCAGTTCAAAAATCCGCGGCATTTCGGTACTCATCAGACCCGGGACCGGTATCGACGCAGAACATGCGTATTCCTCTGAATGATCCCAAAGCACGTCAAGACATTCATAGAAACACGCTTCGGCGTAATCAAAACCGGCGCGCGTCACTTCATCGGGTTTGAAGTCCTCCTGTTTCAGTGTTTTTTCTATGGCTTCAAGATCTGTCGGCAGCGCCGTAAGCAGCTTAAGAAGTCTGTCGGATTTTACGGTTTTTTCTATAGACATTTTTATACGGTGATCCTATTCCGTTTTAGGTTTTTCCGCCTGCTGATCCGCCCTGTTTTTCTTCCACGGCAGATCCTCGTCGGAAGCCTTGAAGTTGTAAACGGGTTTCATAATGTCGACGATGTCGACAGAATCGCGGATAACGTCGACAATGTCTTCAAGAGACTTGTAGGCCATGGGCGCTTCGTCGATCGTCTGTTCGTTTACCGACGTTGTGTAAATGCCCGCCATGGATTCCTTGTAGGATTCAAGATCAAGCGTTTCTTTCGCCTTGGTCCGGGACATTATCCTGCCTGCGCCGTGAGGAGCGGAAAAGTTCCAGTCGGGATTACCTCTTCCGATCGCGATTACGGACCCGTCGCGCATATTTATGGGAATAAGCACCTTTTCTCCCGCATGCGCGGCGATAGCACCCTTGCGAAGAATCATTTCACCGGTGTCGATATAGTTGTGAATCGTATGAAAAGACTCTTCAGCCGTCATTCCGGATTTTTCAAGTATAATTTCCGCCATCTTTTCACGGCTTCTTTTCGCGAACCGCTGACATATCTCAACGTCGTGGAGATAGTCCGCGAGGAAAGAGCCGTAAAGCCAGCAGATGTCTTCGGGCACTTCGGATGCTTTTGCGTCATATTCCTTTGCGAGGGCCTTGAGCGCGGCCTGTATCTCCGTGCGTCTTCCTTCCGCTTTGTACGTTTCTATGATTTCGTCTCTGCGTCTGAAGTAATCTTCTTTTCCGGCATGAAGATCGATCGCAAGCTGCTGATAGATCTCCGCCACCTGTTTGCCGAGGTTGCGGCTTCCGGAATGAATCACAAGGAAGAAAGATCCGTCGGACGCCCTGTCTATCTCGATGAAATGGTTTCCTCCGCCAAGTGTCCCGAGAGAACGTTCCAGGCGTCTGGTATCCCTCAGGGATCTGAAGCAGCGGAGCCCGGTCAGATCGAATCTTTCGGTTCTGCCTTCCCATACGTTCATTCCGGAAGGGATAAAATGGCAGATCCCGTCGATCTTTTCAAAGTCTATTTGTCTGTCTGCGAGTTTCACGGTGAACATGCCGCAGCCGATGTCGACGCCGACGACGTTGGGACAGGCTTTGTCAACCACCGTCATTGTGGTACCGATGGTACAGCCTTTCCCGGCGTGAACGTCGGGCATGATCCTGACTTTGCTTCCTTCGGTGAGCGCGAAGCTGCACATGCGCCGGATCTGCTCGATTGCCTCGTCTTCGACGGTTTTTGCGTAGCAGATCGCCGTGTTAACGGTTCCTTTTATTTCTAACAATTTTCTTTACCTTTGATAATGATTAGGGCGGGAATGGTCCCGCCCGGGGTTGCCTATGCAGTTATTCTGGCATAACGCTCGTTCCCGAGTACATCCATCATGAAAGCGTAAGGCGAAAGGATTCCGCCCGCTATCATGGAGAAGAGGCGCGGCGTTGCGCCGGAAACCAGCGCGACCCCCTGCTCGTTCATTGTCACGGGCTGACTGCGTTTTCTGCTCGCGACGTTCCAGAATACGACCTGCGGAAGCTCGTATCCGTGCTCTCTGAATTTCGCTTCGGCGTTTTTGAAGTTTGTTGCGGACGCGTTGCGGACGCACCGGTCGAATTCCATGTCGGATATTATGACCAGCTTCGCCGGGAGTTCATTCTGCGGAACTCCGTTTCTTACCGCGGCGTTCAGAATGAGATCGAAAACGGCCTCTATGTCCGTATTGGCGATCTCGTTGAAGGACGCGACGTAACGGAGTCTGTCAGCGAAGGTTTCGCCCTTGATTTCGATAAGCTGCGGACGCGCGGAGAACTCTATGAAATGGTTGGCGAAGGCGCCTTTGCCGTGTTCCGCGAAATACAGACCGAGCGAAAGAGCGACCGCGGCCGGGAGAGGTTTCTGCTCGTCGTACATCGATCCGGAAGTGTCGATGACGGCAAGGGCGTTTTCATCGCTCCCGAAATCCGGCAGAGAAGCCCACGTCGCGTTCAGCACGTTTTTCTCGTCCCCGGAAATTTCCCTCATAAAGCACCTGCTGCCGCCGGTCCAGTGAGAGAGATACGGAGCCACGAGCTCATACGGGGCGACGTTGTCTGCGTGCATTGACTTCTCGCCCGAAGAAACGGAACCGATGAAAGCGCTATAGCGTTCCCCGTCGTTGCGCTTGAAAGCCTTTCTGTATTTGAGCATGGCTCTGGAAGGCTGTTTTTCGTATTCGAACGTGTAGTCCTTCTCGCGTAGATTGTTCTCTATGATACGGATTTTCGCACGAAGTGCGCTGAGAGCTTTCCTGTATTCGGCCTCGGAAAGTCCGAGAGTTTTTGCCATCTTTTTTCCGAGCATTCGGGTTTCTTCATTCGATGCGTTGACGGATGGTAGCCATTTGGCGAGCAGAGATACACTGTGTCCGTCATTTGCGGCTGATATGTCGTTTGCGAATTGCTTTTTAATGACTTCCAGCGCGTCCTTTTCACAGGAGGTTCCGATAAGTGAAAGCAGGTCGTCGAAACGGCCGTATTCAGCTACGTATTCCACATTTTTTCTTACGCTTGCAGGTTCGTTGTCGGCAAG
>JAFZTO010000018.1 GCA_017618795.1 Clostridia bacterium
AATTTCGAATACACTTATGACGATCTTGAATTTTTGAACTATAACGAAAAAAAAACAGATAGGAGAGTTCGCGTCAACGCTTGTTTCAAGCGGTGATACGATATATCTCGATTCGGGAACAACTCTGCCGCACATGTGTGTGGCGCTTGAAAAAAGAATATCCTCTGGCGAGCTGAATAATGTCCGTATTTTCATTCGATCACTTGTGAACCTGAATATATTTCACAAAATACCCAATGTTTTCTGTATAGGAGGGATCTACAGACATGCGCAGAGAGATTTTAACGGCTATATTTCCGAAAACGCTATCGGACAACTTCATTTTGATAAATGCTTTTTAGGCGCTGACGGGCTTGACGTTGACGGAGGCATTACGACTGTGGATTTTTCATCCGCCAGACTGAACAGTATAGTTGTGTCGAAGTCGTACGAAAAATACATTCTTACTGATTCAAGCAAATTAGGGAAGATTTCTTCGATAAGATATGCTGATATATCAGACGTCACTTGTCTAATAACCGATTCGAAGAACCCCGGATACTGCGATCTTCTGTCAGAGAAAAAAATCATTATCCGCAACGTTTGACCAGTTCTGCTTCCGGTTGCCGTGCCAGTCCATTAAATCTTTTTCATAATTCTTGAATAAACCTTGTCCGGCGATTTTTCGCCGGCATTGTTTATAATAATCAGAAAGTTGCGAAACAGTGGCGAAAAATCAAATATAGCGGTGCAAAATGTTTGTAAATTGCTTTTTCAAAAGCCGTCACAACATCCATTTGTCACGATATCTGAAAAATTTGGAGAAAAAATAATTTATTTGTCGTGTATACCAAACTTTTTTTATTTTTATGCAACTTAATTGATAGATGGCCAAAATGATGGGAGGTGATGAAAGTGGATATTGAATGGATAGATGAGAATCTGATAGAAGCAACATATTTCTTCTGCTATAAAAAGCTCGGCAATTCACATGATGCAGAGGACTTAACTCAGGATATTCTGCTTGAAACAATCAAAGCGATTCGCAGAGGGCAGTCGTTTGTAAGTTTTTATTCATGGTTCTGGGCAACAGCGAACAACCGGGTGAATATGTTTTTCAGAATGAAACGCTTTCACGCGGTTGAGCTCGATAGTGTCGCAGGAATCCCCGAATCGGGTGATTATCTGAATGATGATCTTATAAAAGCCGAGGAGATAGGCGAACTGAACTATTTGATATCGCGTCTTTCACATCTTCACCGCGAGGTAATAATCATGTATTATTTGAAAGGAATGAAAATTCCCGAAATCGCGTTGAACCTCGCTGTTCCGGAAGGAACTGTCAAGACCAGACTTCATGATGCAAAAAAAGCAATAAAGAAAGGTGTCAGTGACATGCAAAACAAAACAGGCAGATCTGCGTATGCCCCGGCGGATCTTCAACTTATCGGAGGATATGGTGCCCCGAAGTACTGGGAAGCTATACAGGATCTCATTTCAAAACAAATATTTGCAGTTTGTGCAAACAAAGCGATGACGGTACGTGAAATCGCTGACGAAATCGGCGTCGCGCCGGTTTATTTTGAAGAAAAACTCCGTTATCTTTTAGATAACAAGTTTGTCAAGGAGACTTCAAAAGGCAAATATATTACCGATTTTATCATTTATCCGGAACAGATGTGGTTAGATTATCTGGCGAAATTGTCAGAAGTGTTAGACCCAATCGGCCCGGAAATCACAAAAATCATATTAGAAAACGAAAATGTTATCCGTTCTGTCGGGTTTTACGGCAGCGATTTTTCTACAGGAACTCTTTTGTGGATTTTGTACTATTTTGCCGCATGGGCTATGATGGACAGAATGTTTTCTTTAAACGAGGATGAATGGAAGGACAAAGTTCCCCATGATAACGGCAAGGATTACCGTATGTCCGGACATGTGAAATATCCCGACGAGAACCCCGTGTATAACGGCAAAAACAATAGTGTAAGTTGGAGTAATCTGCATAATAATTTCAAAACATCGGGATACAAACTGGTTGAACATGCAAACCTTTTTCAAGCTGCTCCGTTCGGGTTCCGCGACTCAATAATAAATGAAGCAAACGTTGACTTGTTTATGCGTATTTTTGATAATCCGTTTATTGAGCTTACATCCAATGAAAAAGAGTTCGCCGCCAATTTGATCAGTTCAGGGTATCTGGTCAAACGAGATGGCGGTTTGTACCCGACAATGCCGATCATGACATATGAGCAGCAGCAAATTATTCGTGATATTTTGAACAAAGCTGTTGAGCCTCTGTGTAAAAAATACCTTCGCCTTGTAATCAGTGCCGCGGAGCATACGGTTCGCGAGGCTGTTCGTGCAGACTTGCTCGAGGAATATGCTCACTGGACGCTGTTGCAAGGCTTTTTTCCGCTTCAATATATGCTTTATTACGGCATGTACTCTGAAGAAAAGCCGCTTGAAATACCGGATGATTACTCTGCGACCTCCAAAGCTGTATGTATTTACATACGAAAATAAAGCGGTCAACCTCCCCAAAAACTTTCCCCCTTTGCGGCAGTATCTGGTTCGAAAAATGAAAAAACCGGCAGAAATTTCTCTCTTCCGGGTGTGATTTTACTGTATGAAGACCTCTACACGGATGTCTTCCCAGTGTTTTGGAGCCTGATTATAGCCTTTTTTTGCCCGAAAAGCCTTTGCATGGGCATAATCGACTATAAAACTGAGGTAAAGCTTATTCCCCTTTACTTCTAATAGCTGCCTGCCGTGCTCGTAAATAGGATGGCCCAGACCACCGTTATCAGTGGAAACAACGGTGGTCTTGTCCTTTTTTCCTTCAATTTTCAGATTTACGGGGCCGTCGCCGCCGTCAGTGCCGGAACCGAGTCGCAGGTACCATTCAAAATGGTCCTCGCAGACGATGATCTTCTTCACGAACGCCTCGATAACGCTTTCCGGGATGTCATCGGCCGTATCGTCGCTGATGTTCGTGTACTGCTCAAGCGCGTACGTTAGAACCTCGATTTTGTCCTTGTAGTATTCGACCGGCGGCAGACAGCTTTCCTCAGGCTGAAGCTTGCGGATCTCTTCCCGGAGCGTATCGATTCTCGCCTGAAATTCACGCCCCTTTTTTGCGAACATTTCGGCGGTGATTTCTCCGTCGGAGCGCATCTCGAGCAGCTGGTCGAAGCGTTTCTCATACTTTTCAAGCTCCGCCTGTTTGGATTTTACCAGCGTGTCGCGCTGACGGTCCTCTTTCTTTTTCGGCCTGTCATTGTAGTGCGCAGCGATTATTTCGTTTGCGACCCTCAGCACCTCGTCCCGGTCGGCAAGGTATTTTTTCAGGATGACTTTCGCCATCAGCTGAAGTTTCCATTGCGGAACCATCGGCGTGTTGCAGTAGCCTTCCCACGGGAGTCCTTTCTTCTTTCTGTTTTCGGGTTTGCCGTTTATTACGACCTCCCGGCACTGGTAGGCCAGCTGCCTTTCTTTATTTCCGTGTTTCCCGTAATAACTACGGTTCAACGCATGCCCGCACTGACATCTCATGAGCTTTCCCCAGACGTCCTTCGGCAGGCCCTTTCCGGTCAGATTTCTTGATCCGTCCGGATTTATTTTCAGATCTTTCGTTTTGCTTTTCAGGATTTTCTGCACCCTTTCAAATTCTTCCACGGATACTATCGGTTCGTGAGTCCCCTGGACCTGAATCTGGTCTATTGCCCCGTAGTTTCTGACTTTCTTCTGAACAAGATAATCCGGAACGTATTCCTTGTGGTATGTGATTATCCCGCAGTAAAGCGTATTTTTCAGAACGTGCGAAATGACGGAGTCGTACCATTTCGTTTTGCCCGTGGACGTTTTGCATCCGCGCCTTTCGAGTTCCTGTCTGATTTTCGGCATGCCGTTTCCGTCGAGATACATGTCGTATATCAGACGGACGGTAGCCGCCTGCTCGGGATTGATGATCAGTTTTTTGTCTACCAGATCATAACCGAGCACGTTGCCGTTGCCGTAAATGACGCCGTTCAGCATAGACGTCTGCTGCCCGGCCTTGACACGCTGGGACGTTTTCCGGCTTTCTTCCTGGCTCAGACTAGCCAGAATCGTAAGCCTGAGTTCGCCGTCACCGTCAAAGGTCTTGATTCCGTCGTTGATGAAATAGACCTCGACGCCGCACCGGCGGAGTTCGCGGGTGTACTGGAGAGTTTCTACGGTGTTGCGGGCAAATCTGGACGTTTCGCGCGTGATGATCAGATCGAATTTATGGTTTTTCGCGTCTTTTATCATCTGCATGAATTCCGGCCGTTTATTTGCCGAAGTTCCGGTTATGCCTTCGTCGACGTACTGGCGGTACAGTTCCCATTCCGGATGGGACGTCAGAATCGGTTTGTACCAGTCGAGCTGATTGTCCAGCGCCTGAATCTGAGCCTCATGCTCTGTCGAAACACGGGCGTAAATGGCGACCTTCCTGTTTTCAAACTCATATTCGTTTAACATGCCTCCTTTTCCTCCTTTCCTTCAGAGTCGTTCTGCGTTGCTTCCTGACCATACGTTCCGTCACCTCCTGCAGGGATGAACAGCGCCAGATCCACGTCGTCGCAGTGTTCTTCGAGGATGTTCCGGTACATATAGCCCGGTATCCTGCCGTCGCGGTAGAGCTGTTCGATCAGTTTAAGAGCCGCAAAAATTGTGTTGTTTGAGGTTTCGTTCATTTGACCTTCTTTCCGGTTGCTCTGCGGCAACCATATTATACGCGAAAAAAGCAGGAAGTCCAGCGAGAATCGGACATTTTTACAATTTGTTTTCATTTATGTTTTTTCGTCTCGCGGGATTGCTCTCCCATGCCCTTTTCCGGGTGGTGTCCGTAAGTACAAAAGCCTTGCTCCGGCTGGTCAAATGAGCCGGGAAGGCATATATTTTTGTTTCTGGAATGATTGTTCCGCCAGGCGGAATATAAAAGCGGAATAAAAGTGGGTCAAAAGTGGAAGATAAACTTGCCAACCGGTTGCTATTCCGTTGTCAAACTGCTCTTAATCACATATTTACTTTTCCTTTTAATGTTTTTCGTGCGTTTTAAACCGCCTTTTTTGCCGAAGCGGAATAAAAAAGCGGAAGATAAGCGGAATAAAAGTGGGTGATAGACTTGACAAATCCGGATCGATAGTGTATAATATTGTTGCAATAGAATGGAGGATCGGTTTGTCATGAGATTGGATAATACCTATGAAACGGAAACGCAGGAGTTTAAATCAACGTTGAGCGAACTTGATAAAGGCATCGTATCGCTGACCGCTATGCTTAACAAAAGCGGAAGAGGAAAGGTCTATTTCGGTGTGAGCGATTCGGGAGACATTCTCGGGCTCGACGGAACAGTCGGGCAGGAAACCCTGAGAAAGCTGAGTGCAAGGATCTACGAAACAGTCCGGCCGCAGATAGTTCCAAAGATATACTTCGAATACTATGAAGACAAGGCGGTCATTGTGATCGAAGCGGAGGGCTACAACAAGCCCTATTCGGCAAACGGCGAATACAGAATCAGGACGGGCAGCGAAAACAAAAAGGTTGCTCCGGATCTTCTGGGCGAAATCTTTTTCTCAAATTCACAAGCTCTCATCGATAACGTTGAATCTATCAACCAGGATCTGACGTTCACCGAACTGAAACAGCTTTATCTCATAAAAGGGCTGACCATAGATGAAGCGACGTTCGCCCGAAACATGGGACTTCTCACGAAAAACGGACGGTACAACTATCTGGCCGAGATACTGTCTGACAGCAATAACTGCTCGATCAAGGTCGTGCGTTTCAAAGGAACGGACAAGCAGGAAATGATCAGCCGTAACGAGTACGGATATCACTGTCTTCTGCTTTCCATGAAACAGGCTTTTGATTACGTCGCAGCTCTGAATGAAGTCCGGGTCGATCTGAGCGGAGATCTCCAGCGGAAAGAAACTGCCCTTTTTGACCTAGACTGCTTCGATGAGGCTTGGACCAACGCCTGTCTCCATAACAGATGGGTCAAAAATATTCCGCCGGCAATCTATATTTTTGCCGATCGCATAGAGATCATTTCGACCGGCGGTCTCCCCTATGATTTCACGAAGGAAGAGTTTTTCGCAGGCATCTCTCATCCGGTAAACATTTCACTCCAGAAAATAATGGGACAGCTGGGGATGGTTGAGCAGACCGGCCACGGCGTTCCGAAGATCATAGGCGTTTACGGAACACGGGCGTTTGACATTTCAGAAAATCACATCACCGTGACAATACCGTTTGCTTTCGAACCGAGCATGAACCGAACGTCATACGAAGGTCTTTCAAAATCCCATTCTTCGGTGCTTAGAACGATCAAAAACAACCCGACAATGAAGATAGACGAAATTGCCAAAGCCTGTGAACTCGGCAAGTCAAGGGTGTCCGAGATCATTGCCGATCTTAAGTCGCTTGGGAAGATCGAGCGAATCGGCGGGAACCGGAACGGATACTGGAACGTAAAAACTGTTGACCAGTAATGGTCGCATTAACACTGCATTCCCCCTCCCTCGCGATTCACGAGGGAGGGTTTCGTGTTTTTTGCCTGTTTAATCCTTGCTCCAGCCGGTCTAAAGAGCCGGGAAGGCATAAAACAAGTGTTTCTATTTTACATAAGTGCCGATTGCGGCAAAAAAAGTGAATAAGTTCCTTTACATACTTGACAAATCATGCAATTTCGTGTATAATAGTTAGCGTAAAATGTGCGCAGCACATAAAAGGGATGAGGCATATATGGAAATAAAGAGAGACAAGTACCTTAACGATCTTGTTATGAGGATGGATAACGGCCTTGTAAAGGTTATCACCGGTATCAGAAGGTGCGGAAAATCGTATCTGATGAACACCCTCTTTTATAACTGGCTTCTGGATCACGGGGTAAACAGCTTTCATGTAATCAAATTTGCGTTTGACTCTGCCGAGGACCTTGAGCTTATAGGGGAAGATCTTTTCGAACTGGAGAAAAACAAGCAGAAAGTCGACCCAAAGAAGTTCATGTCCTATATCCGCGGCCTGATTACTGATGACGAAAAGTATTATCTGCTTCTTGACGAAATTCAGAATCTCGGCTCATTCGAGAGCGTACTCAACGGTTATCTCAGGAAAAACAACCTTGATCTGTATGTTACGGGCTCCAACTCCAGATTTCTGTCAAGCGACATACTGACCGAATTTGAAGGCAGAGGCGATGAAATACACGTATTACCTCTTTCATTCAGTGAGTACGCGGCTGCGTTTTCGGGGACCCGGGAGGAAGCGTATGAAAAGTACGCTATGTTCGGCGGCCTCCCGCTTCTGTTTTCAATGAAGACGGATGAACAGAAAACAAAGCATCTGATCAGCCAGGCGGAAAAGGTCTACATCAAGGACGTCATAAACAGAAACGGTCTTCGTGAAAAATCCGACGTCGGAGAGCTTCTTGATGTTCTGGCTTCCGGAATATCCTCTTTCACAAATCCGACAAAAATCGAAGCGACCTTTAAAAGCGTCAAACAATCATCCATAACGCGCGCAACCATAGACAGGTACATCGATTATTTTATTGACGCTTTCATGATCTCAAAAGCAAAAAAATACGACGTCAAGGGGCGGAAATACATTCAGACTCCTTTCAAGATCTATTTTGAAGATATCGGGATAAGGAACGCCAGAATCGGATTCAGGCAGGTCGAACCGACTCATATTATGGAGAACATCGTCTACAATGAGCTTCGATACAGAGGCTATGAAGTGGACGTCGGGGTCGTTGAATCCAGAGAACGCGAGAACGGAAAAGACGTAAGAAAAGTCTATGAGATAGATTTTGTCGCTGCGCTCGGGAGTAAAAAATACTACATTCAGTCTGCGTATGATATTCCCAGTGAAGAAAAATGGCTTCAGGAGACAAGGTCCTTTGACAAGGTTGCCGATTCATTCAAAAAGATTGTTCTTGTTAAAAACCCGGTCGTCCCTCACCATGATGAAAAGGGCTACTTCATAATCGGTCTGCTCGATTTTCTTTTGAATGAGAACAGCCTGGAATTGTAACGATGTTTTTGACTCCCATTTCGTGAACAGTTTAGTAATCTTGCAATGCTTTCGGGATACGAACTCCGTTCCAGTTACGACAGTAATAATGCCGGTTCAATAGAATCCGGCATCCCTTCCCGACGAAACGTCGGGGAGGATTCCTGCTTTACATGACCGGGTTGATGCCGTCTTCATCTTCATCAGGATCCGTTCAACATGCCTCCTTTTTTGTGAACAGTTTGAAAATCTTTGCCGAAACACTTGATTTTCGCCAGAGAGTATAGTATAATTATACCCGGAGGTGAAAATATGATAAAAACTGTCTCCATACTTCATGATGAGCTGAAGAATTATTCAAACATAAAGTCCAAGATTCAAAGCCTTTGCAACAGCGGAGATCTCTATCCTCTTGTCAGAAACAGGGGCATATATGAAACCGACGGGTCTCTTCCGGGATATTGCCTCGCACTCATAATCAACGGCCCGTCGTATCTGTCTTTCGAGTTTGCACTGTCCCGTCACGGCCTGATACCCGAAGCGGTGTATGCTTTCACGTCGGCGACTTTTGAAACAGGAAAGAAGAAGACGTATACCAACCATTTCGGAACCTTTACGTACCGTGACGTTCCGTCGGAAGTCTTTCCGCTGGATGTTGAAGCTTTCTCAGAGAAGGGATACAGATACCTGCTGGCATCCCCCGAAAAGGCGCTCTGCGACAAACTCTACGAACTGCCGCCGTGCAGGAACAGAGCGGAGCTGTCGGCTATGCTTTTCGACGATCTGCGCATAGACGAGGACGCCTTTGCCGGACTGGATTTTGCCAGGCTGTTCGATCTTGCCGGGCATTACCGCTGTACCAACCACAGGATCCTCAGATCGCTGATAAGGAAGGATGTTTCCGATGAATAACATACTTGCTTCCATGCTCTCCGGATACGAACTCCGTTCCGATTACGACAGAAAGAACGTTATGAAGGAGATCATTCAGGAGATCGTATTGTGCAGCCTGTCACGCACGGACTTCTTTAAGCACGCCGCTTTTTACGGCGGAACCGCGCTCCGAATATTCTACGGTCTTGACCGCTTTTCCGAAGATCTGGATTTCTCTCTGAAGGAGTCGGATGATTGTTTTGATCTGTCCGCATATCTTCCGTCGCTTGAGAACGAGGTCAGGTCATACGGGCTGAATCTGAAGGCGGAAGCGAAGTCGAAAACGAAAGAATCGTTTGTTCAGTCGGCTTTTGTCAAAGGAAACACACGCGAGCAGCTGCTCCTGTTCTATCCTGATGACAGCATCTCCTCTCTTGTCCCTGGAAACGAAACCGTGAAGATTAAATTCGAGGTGGATACCAATCCGCCGCCTTTTGCCGGGTACGAAAAGCAGTACCGTCTTCTTCCGATTCCTTACGAGGTACAGCTTTACGACGCGCCGTCGCTGTTTGCCGGAAAGATACACGCCGTGCTCTGCCGCGGATGGAAGAGCAGGATCAAAGGACGCGATCTTTACGATTTTGTCTTTTAC
>JAFZTO010000187.1 GCA_017618795.1 Clostridia bacterium
AAATCTGAATGAAACTACAGCTCACCTAGCATTGCAAGAATTAGAAAAACTGATAGCAACGTACCGAATTGATAAGAATCGACTGATTTTGGAAAGTGAAAATTACGATTGTCTTGGGTTGTTTCACCAGCAAGGATTTTACACCTCCTATTACTGCCCTGTAAACGATGAACGGTATTTACGCACAGCCGAATACAGGGACGAATATGTGCACTTACTGAACAAAGCGATTCAATCCGGTCATATAAATGCAATCTCGTTTCCGGCTGCGTACTATCCACTCGTGAAAGAAGCCAGACCTGACGTTGACCTCTTAACATGGCATATAGGTCATTACGGCTGGTGGGACTTCTATTTTGACCAAACGCTGAAACCTATAATGGAAGATGAGCATATTAAAGTGATCTTGGTCAGCCGCCACAGCCGCTATGATCGTTAAATCAACAAAAGAACCGCCCGGTATACGCCGGGCGGTTCTTTTGTGTCTTACTATATTACGTTCCCACAGACTTTGCGACTTTCAACCGCACGATAGCGCGCTGGAGCGCGGCCTCGGCACGGGACAAATCGATGTCCGTGTGTTTCAGCGGCGCAGAGTTGAACGCCTTGATGCGTTCCTCGGCCCGCTGGTATGCTTTTTCCGCCCGCAGCACGTCGATCTGGATCGGCGTTTCCGCGCAGGAAGCAAGCACGGTAATCTTGTTGTTGATAACTTCCATGAAGCCGCCGCCGCAAGCAATCAGCTCTTCGCGGCCATCCTCGAATTTCACGCGCATGGCGCACGGAATGACGCTGGCAATCATCGGCAGATGATTCGGCATGATGCCGATTTCGCCGTCTTCCGCCTTGACGACGAGCATGTGGATGTCCGCCTGATAGACCACAGCGTCCGGGGAGACGACCTCCAGCTTGATCGTCGGCATAGGTTATGCCTCCTCTTTCAGCTTCTCGGCTTTCGCCACGGCCTCGTCAATCGTTCCGACCATGTAGAACGCGTTCTCCGGCATATCGTCGTGACGACCCTCAAGGATTTCCTTGAATCCGCGAATCGTCTCTTTCAGCGGGACGTATTTGCCCGGCTGGCCGGTGAACTGCTCCGCGACTGCGAACGGCTGCGACAGGAAGCGCTGAATCTTGCGCGCCCGGGCGACCGTCAGCTTGTCGGCGTCGGAAAGTTCTTCCATACCGAGGATGGCGATGATATCCTGGAGTTCCTTGTACTTCTGCAGAACCGCCTGCACGCCGCGCGCCACGTTGTAGTGCTCCTCGCCGATGATGTTCGGGTCGAGGATACGGGACGTGGAATCCAGCGGATCGACGGCGGGATAAAGACCCAGCTCGGCGATCTGGCGGGAAAGAACCGTCGTCGCGTCCAAATGCGTGAACGTGCCCGCAGGCGCCGGGTCCGTCAAGTCGTCGGCAGGGACGTAAACGGCCTGCACCGACGTGATGGAACCTGCTTTCGTCGAGGTGATGCGCTCCTGCAAGGCGCCGATATCCGTGGTCAGCGTCGGCTGATAACCGACGGCCGACGGCATACGGCCCAGCAGCGCCGAAACCTCGGAACCTGCCTGAATGAAACGGAAAATGTTGTCGATGAAGAGCAACACGTCCTGATGCTCGACGTCGCGGAAATACTCCGCCATCGTCAGGCCCGTCAGACCGACGCGCATACGAGCTCCAGGGGGCTCGTTCATCTGTCCGTAGACCAGCGCCGTCTTCGAGATAACGCCGGACTCGGTCATTTCCGTCCAAAGATCGTTGCCCTCACGGGTACGTTCGCCGACGCCCGCGAAGACCGAATAGCCGCCGTGCTCGGTGGCGATATTGTGAATAAGCTCCTGAATCAGAACCGTCTTGCCGCCTCTCGAATACGGAGCGATCAGGTCAACGACCTTGATGCCCGTCTCGAGGATCTGCGCCGTGGCGTCTTGTTCCTCAAATGTCGGCGCAGGACGATGAATCGGCCACGCCTCCTTGTTTCCGACCGGCTCGGGATTGTGATCGACCGTGTCGCCAAGCACGTTGAACACGCGCCCAAGGCATTCCGGCCCGACCGGCACCTTAATCGGCGCCCCGGTGTCCTCCGCCTCCATGCCGCGCACGAGTCCGTCCGTCGAACTCATGGCGATGCAGCGTGTAACGCTGTCGCCAAGGTGCTGCATGACTTCCACGACCAGGTCAATGTCGACGTCCCCGGACTTTCCCTTGATCGTGACGGCGTTCAGGATCTCCGGCAGCTCTCCGAGCGGAAACTCAATATCGACGACAGCTCCGATGACCTGTACTATTTTTCCTTTTGCCAATGGTAAACCCCCTTGTAACTGTTACGAAATAAATTTGCAATATAGCTTGTCAAAATTTCCGTGTGCGTCGTTGTCGTCGGTCGCCATAGCCCCGCTATGACTCCCTCAGAAACAGTCCACTGGACTGTTTCTCCTATCACACGAAAATTTCTCCTGCGCTCTCTTTGCAAATTTATTTCTGCACAGTTCCTTCAGCAACAACTGACTGTCGCCTTACTTCAAGGCTTCCGCACCGCCCACGATCTCGGTGATCTCGCGGGTGATGTTCGCCTGACGTACCTTGTTGTAGAGCAGATCCAGCTTCCGCGTCAGC
>JAFZTO010000188.1 GCA_017618795.1 Clostridia bacterium
CTGATTCAAGAACCGTATTGGCAAGCGCTATTCCGCCGTGGCATGAAATTTCAACGGTATTTTCTCCGGTAAACGATTTTGGACCGTAGAAAACAGTAGCCAGTCCATCGTCAATCTGAGCGCCGTTATATAGTATTCTGCCGTGTACTGTGTTTGAACATTTGTATTCGTTTAATTTTTTTTCGCTGTAAGGAACAAAGAAACGGCCTGCGACGTCTATAGCGTCAGTCCCGCTTATGCGAATTACGGCAATTCCGCCCCGGCCGTAAGGGGTTGAAATTGCCGCAACGGTATCGTTTAGATTCATATAAATCAACCTTCAGAGAGTAATAAATCCTGCGTCAAGCATTTTCTGAATTGAAAGCATTATTCCGAGTTTTGCGTGAGGCCATGTAAGACCGCCCTGGAAATAAACGGCGTACGGGGGTCTTATGGGACCGTCAGCCGAAAGTTCAATTGACGAACCCTGAACAAAAGTTCCTGCGGCCATTATTACATCACAGTCATAACCCGGCATTGCATAGGGTTCGGGTGTTACATAACTGTCGACGGGGGCGGCAGACTGAATTCCTTTGCAGAAAGCAATCATGGCCTCTTCGGAGCAGAGCTCTATACATTGAATTACGTCATGACGCGACTCTTCAGGCCCGGGAATGCATCTGAAGCCAAGTTTATCGTATGCATATGCTGCAAATATCGAACCTTTGAGCGCAGACGACACGACGGTCGGTGCAAGAAACAGGCCCTGATAAAAAGAGGGAAGGATACCGAGGTTTGCTCCGACCTCCTGACCGAGACCCGGTGCCGAAAGCCGGTACGCACATCTGTCGACATATTTCTTTTTTCCGCAAATATAGCCGCCGACGGGCGCAAGACCTCCGCCCGGGTTTTTAATAAGCGACCCGACGACCAGATCGGCGCCTACATCGGACGGCTCGATTGTCTCAGCAAATTCTCCGTAGCAGTTGTCAACCATTACTATAACGTCTTTTTTTACAGATTTTACTGCTTCGATTATCTTGCCGATTTTTTCAACGGATAATGTCGGGCGGGATGAATATCCTTTTGAACGCTGAATAGTTACCAGCTTTGTTTTGCCGCTAACAGCATTCTTTATTCCGTCAAAATCGATTTTTATTCCGTCAATCAGGTCAACCTGCCTGTATTTTACACCATATTCGGCAAGAGAGCAGGGCGAGTTACGAATACCTATAACTTCTTCAAGTGTATCATAGGGTTTTCCAACAGGAGAAAGAAGTTCGTCGCCAGGCAGCAGATTTGCAGAAAGCGCAACAGAAAGAGCGTGTGTGCCGCATGTTATCTGCGGTCGTACCAGAGCGGCTTCGGAATGAAATAAGTCGGCATAAACACGCTCAAGGTTTTCTCGGCCTCCGTCGTCGTAACCATAGCCGGTAGAAGCAGCAAAATTCGTTGAGTTTACGCGATTTTTCTGCATTGAACGCACTACTTTGAGCGTATTAATTTCTGCTGTTTTATCTGCTTTTTTTATTTTTTCATTAAATGAAAAATCATCAAGAATAATATTGCAGAAATTGGTAACTTTGGCCGAAATGTCAAAATCGGTATATAAATCGTTCATAAGATTTAGTACAATTATTCAAGAATTAATACCTGTCAACAGGGAATAAGATTTTAAGCTGATTGATTCTGCTCTGATATGCCTTCTGCTGTTTTTCCTGCAGGAGCTGCGCTTTGAGCTGATCCTTTATTTCATCAAACGAATAGGTCTTTGAATCGGATTTTCCGTCGAGTCTGATCAGATGATAACCGAACTGAGTATGTACAGGCTGGGAAATTTCGCCAATTTCGAGTCCGAATGCGGCGTCTTCAAATTCCTTGACCATCTGACCGCGTCCGAATTCGCCAAGCGAACCGCCGTTTTCTGAGGATGGACATTTACTGTATTTTCGTGCAGCATTTTCAAAGGTAATCGAGCCGTCAATGATTTTATCACGCAATGAAACAAGTTGTTCTTCATTGTCAGTAAGGATATGAGAAGCAGAAATAATGTCTTCGGCTGTAAAATCATTAATATGCTCATTATAATATTTTTTTGCTTCATCGTCCGAAACAGTAACACCGGAAAGAGTTTTTGAAATCGCATATTTCGTAAGAAGTTCATCCTTAAGCAATGCAAGCTGCGATTTATATTCTTTATCAAATTCAAGCATGTCGTGTTTAGCGCCGGCAAGAATGAGTTTGCGGTTTATAAGCTGATCAAGAACAATCTGCATGCCTTGCTCGTTCATTAATTTTTTTCCGCGCTCTCCAAGCTGTGATATTTCATTGTAGACATCGTCGTCAGTGATATTCCAACCGTTAACCGTTGCCAGTATTTTACTGCTCATTTTAACCTCTATTTTTAATTTGTTTTGATTATTAGTGCCCTAAATTGTACTAAATAATCATTTAGTACAATTATTCATGTGCATACGATATACCCTTTTTAGGGCGTATCTTTAATTCCCCGATGCTTCAATCAGGTATCTTCCCATAAGAACTCCCATTACTGAC
>JAFZTO010000189.1 GCA_017618795.1 Clostridia bacterium
CCTGAACGAACTGAAGAAGGTAAAAAGTCTGCCGTATTCCCTTTTCCCGCGTTTCGGGAGAGGAGGGAGCGGCTCATATTCGCCGTATTTTTTCTCTTTTACGGTCTGGCTGAATTTCCCGTCTATAAGACGTATTTCTCCGGTGCCGTCGACGTATTTCACGTTGGGCGAATCCGACTGCAGGTATATCCTGCCATTCGCGCTTACTATTTTCAGCTCGATCGGAACGTCCGGTTTTTCCCCGTAAAAACGTATGTTCAGCCCGTCTCCAGACTGCACGGTCACGTCAAGATCGCCGAGATACACGTTTCCCCTCTGTCTGAAACTGTAGCCGTCGCCTTTTTCGAGAGCGCGCACCGACGCGACGCGGCCGTCCGAAAGCTCGATAACGATGTCGCAGTAGTATTAGACGAGGCGCTCCTCGTGCGTGACGAGCAGGACGAGACATTTTCCGGATATGGATCTGAGCATGTCCATGACCGCCACGGTGTTGGCGTCGTCGAGATTGCCGGTAGGCTCGTCGGCCAGTATTACCCTCGGCGATTTGACCACGGCGCGCGCGATGGCCACCCTTTGCTGCTGTCCTCCCGAAAGCATGTCTGGAGTACGGTTGCGGAATTTCTCCATGCCCACAGAGGACAGCGCCTTTAAGACCCTGTATTCGATGACCTTTTCGTCGCGCTCCCCGCACAGGCGCAACACGTCCGCGACGTTCTCATACACCGTCCTGCCGCGGCTGAGGCAGTAATTTTGGAATATATAGCCTATCGACGAATTGCGCAGGTAATCGGTGTTCTCGCTTATGCTGACACCGTCGTACTCCACGCTCCCCGAACTGAAGCCGTCCAGGCCGCCTATTACGTTGAGCAGAGTGGTCTTTCCGCAGCCGCTGCGCCCGAATATTGCGATAAGGCCCTTTTCCGGAAGCTCGAGCCCCACGTTGTTTATGACGTGTATCTCATTCTGTCTGTGGCGGAAGAAATACTTGTTGAGGTTTTTTACAGAGATCATTGTCCGTCTCCTCTCATCGCCTGTCTGACCGAGCTGCCGAACAGCTTCTTGACCTGCTTGCGCGTGACCCTGAAAACTATAATGAAAATGCCGAGATAAATGACCGCGTACAGCCACGGGCTTATATAAGTGAACATGGCGCTGAGTTTGGGAACCGAAAAGATCACGATGCCCGCCGCGGTTGTGAGCAGCACCGCCGGGACCGCAGAAATTAGCATTCTGAAGTACATCCCTGCCTTTATGACGCTGACGGGTATCCCCATCGAGCGCATGACGGCCATTTCCCCGCTGAATGCTCCGACGGTTCTTGACGTGCAGAGATTTATGAAGAACGCGATGAACACCACGCCCGCCACCCACATAAGAGCGGAAAAACCGCCGGTTATGACGGCACCGAGCGCGTCGATAAAGTCCATCTTTATTTCAGTGTCGGAAGGCAGGGCGATATACTCGTCTCCGGTGATCTGTTTCGCGACGTCCCGCGCTTCTCTGTCGCTGCCGAAGAAGAGTGAGAACTGACACCAGCCGCTCTCGGATTTCAGCACGGCCTCCTCGAAAAGAGCCGTGAAGTCTGCCGGGCTGATAAAGACGCAGTTCTGTCCGAGGGGGGTGCCGCTCTCGTCCGTAAGCTCGTCGTACGACGGGCTTACCGTCTTTTTTTCAAAGCCCGCCGCGTCGATAAACGCAGAAACGTTTCTTTTCAGAAACACGCGGCACCAGATCTCAGACAGTTCCCTTGCGTCAGCGTCCTTTTCGACGCCGGCAATCGCGTACTGCCCCTTTTCAAGCATGTCCGAAACGCGCAGCACGGCATCGGTCCGCTCGTCTCCTTTTTCAAGCGCAGCGGAGCAGCTGCCCATCTGTCTTGTATAGTAAAGCGCGGTAATGAATCTGTAGCCCTCCTCCGTCACGTACATTACGCCGTCCTTTGACGTGTTGCGGAAAAATTCCGTTCCCGTAACGGTCATGGCCGTATTGAAACAGTAGACGGTGTCAGGCACGCTGTCCTCGTACCAGAGCGGCAGGCTCAGGTAGACGTCGGTGGCCTTTTTCGGCGCGTTTTCTCCTAAGTTCTTTCCGTCGCTGCCCGCTATTCTGACGTTCAGTCCGCTGTAATAGCCGTACTGCCCGTTCAGGCTGACCACCCACTCGAGCATTCCGTCGACTATGATACTGCCGTCCGCCCCGTACCGCGATGCAAGTCCCTGGACCTCGTCGGACGTAACTGTCTGTCCGTCCCTGCGAGCCACGACGACACGGCCGTCGATATGGCCGAACATATAGCTCTTTTCAAAAAGCATCATGGCGCTGCCGGACGATATGGTCAGCGAAAACACGGCAAGCGCTCCGAGCGTCAGCAGCGCGCACAGGAAAAACGAAAGGAGCGGCTTTGACCTGAATATTGACCATCCGAGGGTCAGACCGTTTGACAGAACGCCCTTTTTCGTCAGCTTTTCGGGCTTTCCGACGGGAGAGGCGACCGTCCCTGTCCGGCGGAGCGTCCTGTCCGACTCCACCGATCCGTCGAACATGCGCACGTGACGCGTGGCATACCCGGCCACCTCGTCGAAATCATGAGTCACGACGATAAGCAGCTTGTCCTTCGACACCTCGTGCAGCAGCGCGATTATCTCGGCGGAAGTTGCGGCGTCGAGATTGCCGGTCGGCTCATCGGCGAGTATTACAGGGCTGTCCTTCGCGAGCGCCCTGGCTATCACCGTTCTCTGCTTCTGCCCTCCGGAAAGACGTGAGCCTTTATGCCCGGCAAAATCCTTCATTCCAACGCGATCAAGAAGCTCAATCGCTCTTTTCCTGCGTTCAGCCGCCGATTTCAAGTGCATAAGGGCAAGCTCCACGTTCTGTAGGACGGTGAAACTCTCAATGATGTTGTAGTCCTGGAAGACAAATGATATATACTGTTTGCGGTACTCCTCCCAGTCGGGCTCCAGGTAGTGCGAGGTGGGCTCGCCTTCGACGAACATCTCGCCCTCTTCGTAGCTGTCCATTCCGCTGATGACGTTGAGAAGAGTGGATTTTCCCGATCCGCTTTCGCCCGTCACCGCGACGAATTCCCCCCTGTCGAAAGACAGACTTACTCCTCTTACGCCAACCGCGACGGTGCCTCCGGAGGCATATATTTTACCTATGTTTTTCAGTTCAAGAAGCGCCATTGCATCCTCCTGTTGCTATCAGTTCTTCTTTTTCTGCGGAAAAAGAAGCAAAAAGAATTATGAACGGTTTCGCCGGATTCTTGAAAGAAGCCTTGCATGAACTAATGAACGGATACGCACGACAATTAAAAATTTGAGAAATGTGTTGGTTTGCATTTCTGTCAGAGTAAAGATCAAAACGCGGCATGAATCAAGGAATATTTGCCAACTTTCCATCAGGAAAGTACGGCGAATTCGCTCAGACTTTGCCGGCGGACGACCTGACACGGTTTATCGGCGGTCTGTCAATCAATCCGCGTCATTTTGTCAAACGATTGGCAACCTGGCCATGCCGGTTTATGCGCATTTCGTCCGCGCTTGGCGCAAATCTTTCCGGCAGTTTCCGTCATATTCACTTTCCTATCTATTTTAACATAAAGCGCATTTGTTGTCAAGGAAAACGGGCTTTTTTTTACTTTGATTTAACAATTGAAGCGGGTTTTAAACGAAATTGTTTTTTTATGCTTGAATAAACAGAAAAAAAGTGGTATAATATATAATTGGAATATTTTGAATTAACAGAGTTAAACCGATATGAGATATCTGATTGTTATACCCGACGGGGCGGCCGACTACCCCGTTCCGGAGCTTAGCGGCATGACTCCGCTCGAGGTGGCTGACAAACCCACAATCGACCGGCTCGCAGCATATTCAACGGTGGGCACGGTGCTGAACGTCCCGGAAGACATGGTCCCCGAGAGCGACACGGCAAACCTCGCCATTCTCTCGTACGACCCGAAAATATATTCGAAGGGACGCTCGCCGCTCGAGGCCTTTTCGATGGGTCTTAAGATGCTTGACACCGACGTTGCGTTCCGTTGCAACGTAATAACGCTCAGCGAGGACGAAGACCCCGACAGGCGGATGATACTCGATCACAGCGCAGATGAGATAACAACCGCAGAGGCCGCAGAACTGATAAGAGCGATAGACGAAAGACTCGGTACGGAAAAGCGACGCTTTTATCCCGGCGTAAGCTACCGCCACTGCATGCTGTGGAGCGATCCGCCGGCCTACAGCGATTTCGAACGTCCGCACGACCACATCGGGCACATAGCGGGGCCGCTGTATCCCTCCGGTGAGTACGGCAGGCTGACGCTGCAGAGCTACGAAATACTGAAGGACCATCCCGTGAACGTCGCGAGAAAGCAACGTGGCTTAAAACCTGCCAACTCGATATGGCTATGGAGCCCGGGCGGCAAGCCGTCCCTGCCGTCGTTCAGAGAAAAATGGGGACTTGACGGCACCGTTATATCCGCCGTCGATCTCATCAAGGGCATCGGTCTGTGTGCCGGCATGAAGTCTGTCTACGTTGAAGGAGCGACCGGCAACTGGAAAACAAACTACGCAGGCAAGGCGGAAGCGGCCATACGGGCGTTCCGCGAAGGTTCGGACCTTGTATACGTGCACGTCGAGGCGCCCGATGAGTGCGGACACCGCGCCGAGCTTGCAAACAAAATAAAATGCATAGGCGACATAAGCGAAAAGATCGTAAAGCCGGTGCTTGAATATCTTGAAAACTGCGGCGAAGAGTTCTCGGTCATGATACTTCCCGACCATCCGACTCCGGTGTCGCGGCGAACTCACACCCACGAACCAGTGCCATTTCTGATCTACCGTTCATCCGCTCTGAAAAACGGCGTCGGCAACTGGTGCGAACGGACCGCAGAGCAGAAAAACTATTATCTGCCTAAAGGGCACGAGCTCATGGCACTGTTTCTGAACGCAACCGAGTGAATTTCGTACAGGAACGAACATAACAAATCCTACCATGAATCAAGGACGAGTGTATACAGAAAATGAAAGAAATAGTTAAAACATCCGAAAAAAAGAATGAACGGCAATCCGCCGGACTTGCGGTGTGCGACCTGCTTGAGGTCGTGGCGACCTCCGTGCTCATCGTCATGCTTCTGTTCACGTTTGTCATGCGAATAGCCATCGTAAAGGGCACGTCCATGACAAACACCCTGCACGACGGAGACAAAATGCTGGTCTGGGAGCTTGGATACACGCCGAAGCAGGGCGACATAATAGTGTGTCAGACGCAGTTTTTCGGCTTTGAAGAACCCATCGTCAAGCGCGTGATTGCCACAGAAGGGCAGACGATCACCCTTGACGTGACCACCTGGTCGGTGTACGTGGACGGCGTTAAGCTCGAAGAGGACTACGTCCGCTACGTCGCGGGAAAAAACATGAACGGATGGTCGTACGGAGATTCGTACACCGTGCCGGAGGGACACGTGTTCTGCATGGGAGACAACCGCAACGGTTCGTGGGACTGCAGGGACTCGAATGTGGGGCCCATCGATCTGCACTATGTAATCGGCAGGGTGGTGCTTCGCATTTCCCCGCTCTCGGCGATAAGGTTCTTCTGAAATGCCTTCCGACCAGATTCAGTGGTATCCGGGCCACATGGCAAGGACAAGGCGGATGCTTAAGGAGATGCTGCCGCTTACAGATCTCGTCATCGAGGTTTCCGACGCGCGCATACCGCTTTCGTCCTCCAATCCCGATCTGAAAAAGCTGACGGAAGGCAAAAAAAGGCTTAAGATACTGACTAAAACGGACCTGGCAGACCCGGAGTCCACCGCGAGGTGGAGAAAATATTTCGTCTGTCAGGGCGAGCAGGCGGTGTTCGTCGACGCAAACTCCGGAAAAGGAACGGGAGAGATAAAAACCGCCGTCGGGCAGCTCATGTCCGAAAAAATAGAAAAATATCAGAGCAAAGGCATGGGCGGACGACGCATAAAGGCTATAATCGTCGGCATTCCCAACGCCGGCAAAAGCTCGCTCATAAACAGGCTCGCGGGCGGAAAGCGCGCAAAAGTGGAGGACAGACCGGGAGTCACCCGCGAAAAACAGTGGATAACCACCTCCGTAGGGCTCGATCTGCTCGACACTCCCGGAATGCTCTGGCCCAAGCTCGAAGACCAGACCGCCGCCGAGAACCTCGCTCTTACCGGAGCGATACGCGACGAAATACTTGACGCCGAGAGGTTCGCGGTTCTTCTGTGCGGGAGACTTTACGCGAAATATCCGTCTCTGCTGGAGGCGAGATATAATATACAGCTTGCCGAAGGGATGACTGATCGCGAAATATTCGAGGCGGCAGGCAGAAAACGCGGGTGCATACTGCCCGGGAACGAGCTTGACGCCGAAAGGACGTCGGTAATGCTCCTCGACGAGTTCAGGGGCGGAAAGATAGGCAGAATAACGCTGGAGGAGCCGCCGTGCTGAACTACGGTTACACAGACGGGCTGAGGCTCGCGGGATATTCGCTCATTTGCGGGACAGACGAGGCCGGCAGAGGTCCCCTTGCCGGGGACGTATTCGCGGCGGCGGTCATACTCCCCGAAGGATTCGTCATCGATGGCCTCGACGACTCCAAAAAGCTGACCGAAAAAAAGCGCGAAAAGCTGTTCGACGTGATAATCTCAAACGCCGTAAGCTGCGGGATAGCCTCATGCACTCCGCAGGAGATCGACGAGCTCAACATTCTGAACGCCGCTCTGCTGGCAATGAGGCGGGCGGTGGCCAAGCTCGATCCGCAGCCGGATTTTCTTCTGATAGACGGCAACGTCACAAAGGGCTTTTCCCTTCCCTGCCGCGCCGTGGTCGGAGGGGACGGCATAGTCCCGGAGATCGTCGCCGCCTCCGTTCTTGCGAAGGTAAGCCGCGACCGGCAGTGCCTGGAGCTTGACAGGATGTACCCGGGCTACGGCTTCGCGAAACACAAGGGCTATCCGACGGCCGAGCATTACCGCGCGATAGAGGAAAACGGCGTGCTGCCGATTCACAGAAAATCTTTCAGGCTCTACCGACGGTTACTTTCTTAAAAGAAAGTAACCAAAGAACTTTTGTAAAAAGGGATATACATTTTTAAAGTCTGTTCCTCCTAAAGTTGAAGAAATTATATATTCCCTGCTCCCGCAAGCGGTCTTGAAAGAAAGTAACCAAAGAACTTTTGTAAAAAGGGACGTGCAATTTTTAAAATCCGTTCTTCCAAAAGCATAAGAAACTATATTC
Source organism: Clostridia bacterium (assembly GCA_017618795.1). Classification (GTDB taxonomy): domain Bacteria; phylum Bacillota; class Clostridia; order Oscillospirales; family CAG-272; genus Colimorpha_A. Next base: position 7,248 of record JAFZTO010000189.1, read on the forward strand.
CCTGCTCCCGCAAGCGGTCTTGAAAGAAAGCAACCAAAGAACTTTTGTAAAACGGGACGTGCAATTTTTAAAATCCGTTCTTTTCGAAGTGTAAAAAGTTTTATTCCTTGCTCATGCAAACGGTCGCCGGGGCGACAGCAATCAATAGTTTTTGACCCCGTTTTTTGTAAAAAGCGGAAAAAAAAGAGAATTCAAATGAAAATAAAAAAGACAGCGTCGGACATTCTTGACAAAGCGATACTCATGCGAAAAAGCTTCAATTCAGCTATAATCGTCGCGGGCGGGAGCGGACTTCGCGCCGGCGAGGGAATACCCAAGCAGCACCGCAGGATAGCCGGAAAGCACGTAATAGCACGCACCGTGGACGCCTTCGAGAAGTGCGCCTTTATAAACGAAATAATCATAGTCTGCCGGACCGGCGAGGAAAAGCTGTACGAAAAATACGCGGCAAAATACGGCTGGATGAAGGTGACGTCGATCGTACCCGGCGGGGACGACCGATTCGCCTCGGTCATTGAGGGTTTCAAGGCCGTCTCCGATAAAAGCGGCTACGTCTACATACACGACGGGGCAAGATGCCTTGTCACGCCCGATATAATTCAGGCGGTGGGGCATCAGGCGTGCATTTCAGGGGCGGCGGTCGCCGCCTGCAGGCCGGTGGATTCGTGCAAGACGGAGCGGGACGGGGGGCTCAAGAATCTCGACCGGGAAAAAACGTGGCTGGTCCAGACCCCGCAGGTCTTCAAAACCGAACTGTACCGCGCCGCGGCTTACACGGCCATGAAGGACCGGATTGCCGTCACAGACGACGCCTCGGTGGCGGAACACGCGGGATTTAAGGTAGTGCCCGTGAACTGCGGCAGGGAAAACATAAAAATAACCTCCCCGCTCGACTTTGTCCTCGCGGAGGCAATAATAGCGGAAAGAGAAAAAAGCAATGTGTGAAATGCGCATAGGCCACGGCTACGACGTGCACAGAATGGTTCAGGGGCGCAGGCTCGTTATAGGGGGCGCGGAAATACCGTCCGGCAAAGGTCTGCTCGGGCACTCCGACGCCGACGTGCTCACCCACGCGGTGATGGACGCGATACTGGGCGCGCTCGGCCTGCCGGACATCGGTCGCCAGTTTCCGGACAGCGATCCCGAATATGCCGGGATATCCAGCCTGCTGCTTGCCGGAAGGGTTGCCGGTCTGATGAGCGGCCGCGGGTACGGAATAGTCAACGTCGACTGCACAGTCATCGCCCAGAGCCCGAAGCTGTCTCCGTACATCGACCAGATGAAAAGAAATCTGGCCGCCGCGCTCGGCACGGACCGGGAGCGCATAAATATAAAGGCAACGACCGAGGAGGGGCTGGGCTTTACCGGCTCCGGAGAAGGGATAGCGGCCCACGCGGTCTGCCTGCTTGAATCAAAGGGAGAGACGACATCATGAAAAAAACCATTATTTCACCGTCCGTCCTCGCGTGCGATTTCGCCCGCGCGGGAGCGGAAGTCGAAAAAGTATACGACGCGGGAGCCGAATACCTCCATCTTGACGTTATGGACGGCGTTTTCGTTCCCAACATTTCGTTCGGGCCGGATTTCATCAGATCTATACGTCCCTGCACCGGCGCAGTGTTCGACACGCATCTGATGATAACCGAACCCATGCGTTTCATCGACGCGTTCGCGCCGTACTCCGACATAATCACGGTACACTATGAGGCCTGCGCGGATTTTGCCGCGACGCTTAACACAATACGCGCGCACGGGAGAAAGGCAGGCGCGGTGATAAAACCCGCAACGCCGGTAAGCGTTCTCGAGCCTTTCCTGCCGCTTGTCGACATGATACTCATAATGTCTGTCGAACCGGGCTTCGGGGGGCAGTCATTCATTCCCTCCTCGCTCGGCAAAATATCCGAAGCGAGAGAGCTTGCGGACAGAAACGGCTTTGACGCCATAGACATAGAGGTCGACGGAGGGATAAACGTAAAAAACGTCGGCGAGGTGATCAGAGCGGGGGCAAACGTGATAGTCGCCGGCTCGGCTGTGTTCCGCGCCGCGGATCCCGCGGAGGCCGTCAAAATGCTGAAGCAGTCCTGAAAGACAAACCCGAAAACAAAAAACGCTGTTCCGCGTCCGCGGGCAGCGAAAAGGAATGGTCATAGAAATGAGAAAAACAAAGATAATCTGCACCCTCGGCCCCGCAAGCCATGACGAGGAAACAATAACCGCCCTCTGCAAGGCGGGAATGAACGTCGCGAGACTGAATTTCTCTCACGGAACCCACGAGGATCACCTATATATGATGAATCTTGTCAAAAAGGTTCGCGAGAAGCTCGGTCTGCCGATAGCTATCATGCTTGACACAAAGGGACCCGAATACCGCATCGGAACATTTGAAAACGACAGGCACGTCACTCTGCATGACGGCGATCCGTTCACCTTCACCACAGAGGACGTGGTCGGAAACAGCACCCGCGTTTCAGTGTCATACAAGGATTTGAACAAAGACCTGAAGGTCGGCGACAGAATTACCGTCAACAACGGCCTTGTAATTTTTGAGGTCACGGAAATAGACGGCCCCGAAATTCACTGCCTGACGGTTGCCGGCGGCGAGCTTTCAAACAGGAAAAGCATGTCCTTCCCCGGAAAAGTGCTGCATCAGATTTTTCTGTCCGAGCAGGACAAGGAGGACATTCTGTTCGGCATCGCTAACGATATAGACTACATTGCAGCCTCCTTTGTCTCGAACGTTGAGAACGTTCTGGACATCAAGAATTTCCTCGCCGAAAACGGAGGGGAAGGAATAGGCATAGTCGCCAAAATAGAGAATCAGTCAGGCGTTGACAACATCGTCTCGATATGCGACGAGTGTGAAGGAATAATGGTCGCGCGCGGCGATCTCGGGGTGGAAATACCGTTCCGCGAGCTTCCGGCAAGACAAAAGCAGCTGATTACCGTCTGCCGTCTGCTCGGACGGCGCGCGATCACCGCGACCGAAATGCTCGAATCCAAGATTAACAATCCCCGCCCGACCAGAGCCGAAATATCC
>JAFZTO010000190.1 GCA_017618795.1 Clostridia bacterium
CTTGCCCGCCTCCGCGCGCTTGGAAGGAGAAACGTGCAGTCGAACGACGGGAGTCTGACGTACGAAGACCTGACTCTCGACGTCAGAAACGCCGTTCTGAACTGTGACAACAGAAAAAGCGTACGTTTAAGCGAAAAGGAGCTCCATATACTCGAATATCTGATTGCCAATCAGAAAAAAGTCCTGACCAGAGAGCAGATAGCTTTAAAGATATGGGGATACGAGAGCGATGCCGAGTACAACAACGTGGAGGTATATATGTCCTTCGTCCGAAAAAAACTGGCTTTTGTCGGCTCCAGATGCGAGATCAAGGCGCTGCGCGGGATCGGATACGAACTGAGGTGCAGGGATGTTCAATAAAACAAGAAGAAAAATCGTATTCACCGTCGTGTTCTCGCTTCTCGCGCTCATGCTCGTCACCCTGACGACGATCTACGTGACAAACAGGATCGCGCTTGACCGGGAAAGCCGCGAAATGCTGCGGACCTTTGCCGAACGGTACACGCTTGAGGAGCAGACGCCCCCGCCGGACGGAGACATTCGCCCCGACGGCAGGCCGGATTTCAAGCCTGACAGCAAAAACGAACCGCGCGACGACGGCCGCGGAAAAGGAGAACGGGAATTTCAGCTGTCGACCTTCTATTCCGTTGCCTTCTCAAAGGACGGCGAGGTTCTTGCGGCAAGCAGCGGGAACAGTTATCTCCAGAGCGAGGAGACTCTGACCGGGACGGCTTCGGCAATTCTGAAAAAAGGAAAACGGAGCGGCAGATACGGCAGTATGATGTACCTTGTCGACGAGCGCGAGGAATATACGCTCGTTGCCATGATAGACGGAACTATAAACGACAGCAACCAGTCGCTTCTGATACGTCAGATGCTTGTCATAGGTTCCGCTGCCACAATAATACTGTTCGTGATCTCGATTTTCATCGCAGGGAAGATCGTCAGGCCGCTCGAAGAAAACGACAGGCGGCAGAAAAGGTTCGTTTCCGACGCCGGGCACGAGTTGAAAACACCTATAGCGGTTATCTCCGCGAACAGCGAGCTGCTCAGACGCGAGTCGGGCGGCAGCGAATGGCTCGACAATATAGACTATGAAAACGGGCGCATGTCGGACCTGGTCAAACAGCTTCTTGCCCTGTCTCATGCCGAAAACGGCAGTCTTCAGAAAGAAACGGTGGATTTTTCACAACTTGTCGAAGGCGAGGTGCTTCCTTTTGAAAGTCTCGCGTTTGAAAAGAACGTAAAAATCGATCCCGACGTTGAAGCCGGAATTACGGTTGAAGGCAACGCCCGCCAGCTGAAGCAGCTGGTATCCATACTGCTCGACAACGCGCTTTCGCACGGAACCGGGAACGGGATCTGCGTTTCGCTTCGCCGCGATAAACATACGGCCGTTCTCTCGGTATCCAACGAAGCGAAAGAGATGGATCCGGAGCAGCTGTCGCGTCTGTTTGACCGGTTTTACAGAACGGATGAAGCCAGAAGCGATACCGGCGCGCACTACGGCCTTGGACTCTCTATAGCGAAAGCCGTGGCCGAATCGCACGGCGGAACCATAAGCGCCGGGTATAACGAAGGCAAAGCGGTCTTTAACGTTTTACTTCCGCTGAAAAAAAGCCGAAACTGAAAATTTTTAAAATATTCAATCTATCTTCAATCCTCCTCCGTATAATATTTGTCAGACGGCAGCGGAGAAGGAGGGGTTTTACTCCCTTACGGCAAGCTGCTGAACATACAGCTAAGGAGATTTGAAATAATGAAAAAGAAAATTGCAGTCATCCTTGCGATGATTCTTGTTCCGGCAGTCATCGCCGCATGCGGAACAACAAACAGCGAAAACCGGGGATCGGGCAGTCCGACTGACTCGGTTGCCGATCCCGTCACCGATAAAAGCATCACCGCCAAAGAAGCCACCGGATCGTTTGTAATGACGTCGGAGGACGGGGAGTTTTCAAATTCCGGTAGCGTATACACGATCACGTCGGCGGGAACCTACACCGCGACCGGACTTCTCGAAGGACAGATCGTAGTCGACGCGGGCGACGCGGACGAAGTCGTCATCGAACTTTCCGGCGCAACGGTAATCTGCGGAAGCGATTCGCCGATAAAGGCGATCTCCGCCGGAAATGTCGACATCTCGGCAAAAAAGGATACGGAAAACATCGTAAACGATACCCGCAGCGCCAAAACATCCGACGATGATAATCAGGGCGAAGGCGCAATCTACGCCAAATGCGACCTGAAGATGAAAGGAAACGGCACTCTGGTAGTCAACGCCGCGTACAATAACGGGATCCATACTACAAAAGATCTTACCGTACAGAATCTTTCGCTGAAGGTCACCGCATACAGCAACGCCCTGAAGGGCAACGACTCGATCACCGTGAAAAGCGGAAACATCGTCGCGATCTCAACAAACGGCGACGGAGTGAAAACCGAAAACACGGACGTAAGCAAAAAAGGCGTCACAAGAGGCGACATCGTTCTTTCGGGCGGCGCAATAACCGTTTACGCAGCCGGAGACGGCTTCCAGGCGGCGCACAGCTTTAAAATGGCGGCCAGCGAAGACGGCTCGACGCCTGCAGTGACCGTGTATACGGGTTCATACAGCGGATACACCGCCTCCGGCGCGTCAACCACCTCATACAAGGGCATAAAGGTGCAGAACGAGCTGAACATTAAAGACGGCGCGATCACGCTTCATACCTACGACGACGGTCTGCACGCCGATTACGGAACGTCATTCGACGACGGGACAAAAGGCCTGGGAACAATCAATATTTCTGGCGGCACGGTCAATATGAGCGTTTACTCGCCGGAAAACAAAACAGCCGGCGGACATTACGGCCCCGGAGGAGGTTTTGGCGGAGGCTTTGGCGGAGGACCCGGCGGCCGCGGCTGGGGAGGCCAGCAGACAGTGTCGGGAGCGGACGGCATCCACGCCGACAACGTGCTGAACATTTCCGGCGGCACCGTCACCATCGACAGCGCATACGAAGGGCTTGAAGCAAACGTTATCAACGTATCGGGAGGCAAAACCACCGTTGCGGCAAACGACGACGGCGTCAACGCCGTAAAAGGCGTCTCGACCCCCGCTGTAAACGTAAGCGGCGGATATCTCGACGTGACCGTTTCTCCGAACGGCGACACAGACGGCATTGACAGCAACGGTACGTACACCCAGACCGGAGGCATCGTCATCACCAGAGGCCCGGGCAATCAGAACATGTCCGCCATCGACGCCGACAGATCGGTCAGCATATCCGGCGGCACTCTGATTGTTCTAGGCTACGGCAGAATAAGCGCATCCGAAGGCGTGAAGACATATTCCCTTTCGCTGCATTCCGCCGGAGAACATACCGTAACTATCGACGGAACGTCGTATTCCTTCACAAACTCATATTCGTACGGAAGAACCATTTGCTGCAGCGACGTTCCCGTGTCGCAATGACAGAGCTGGCGAAAAAGTAAGTACAGAAAACATAAATTTATGACACGGAGGTGATCTGTTTGGATGTAACGGCAATGCAGCGATATGAACTTAAATATCTGCTGGACGACAGACAGACCGGCTTTCTGATGGAACGTCTGAAAGGCCGTATCGAGGCCGACAGGTTCGGTAAAACCACAATATCTTCCCTTTACTACGATACGCCGACATTTCAGCTCATAAGAGCAAGCATTGAAAATCCTCCGTTCAAGGAGAAAATACGCCTGCGTTCGTACGGCCCGGCAACTGACGACTCTCCCGTTTTTCTGGAAATCAAGCGCAAGACATCAGGTCTTGTTTACAAACGGCGGGTTCAGACGACAACCAGGCTTGCGGACAGATTCTTTTCGGGTGACGGTGAAATCTGCGCTCCCGGACAGATAAACAGGGAAATAACCGCCTTCCGCGACTTTTACGGAACTCTGGCGCCTTCATGTCTTATCATTTATGACCGTACCGCATATTATGAACCCGGCGAAGACCTCCGTCTGACGATCGACGAAAATCCGCGGTACCGTGACTACGATCTGACTCTTACCGAATCCGACAACGGCATTCCTTTGCTTGAAAAAGGCCGGACAATACTTGAAATAAAGGTGCAGCAGGCAATACCTCTGTGGCTTGCCTCTCTCCTTTCAGAGGGGAAAAGAACCAGAATGAGTTTCTCAAAATACGGAGAAGCGTTCCGCCGTCAGTTTCTCAGGGCGAAGAATTATTGACACATGAGGAGAAATAAAAATGTTTAACTCTATTTATTCCGAGACGGTTACCCCGTCGCAGTTCTTTATAATGGCGGGAGCAGCTCTCGCAACCGGTTTTCTTTACGCCTGGATCATAAGCTTCCGCGTACGCTCGACCAGACGCTTTTTCACGGTTACGGCGATAATACCGTTTATCGTAGCCGCCGTTATCACCTTTGTCAACGGAAATATAGGTGCCGGCGTTGCCATCGGCGGCGCGTTCACCCTTATACGCTTCCGCTCCGCCCAGGGCAGCGCGGATGAAATTGTCTCCTTACTCGCGGCAATGGGCTCGGGAATAGCGTTCGGCATGGGCTATATAGCTTACGGCATCGTTATCCTGCTTTTGCTCGCCGTTTTGTTCATTCTGCTCAGCTTTGTGCCGCTGTTCGAGCACAAAAACATGGCATCCGATCAGCTTCTGCAAATTACGATCCCCGAAGCGCTCGAATACAACGGTACGTTTGACGAGATTTTCGCCCGCTATCTGAAAAAGGTCGAGAACGCGGGCGTCAAAACGACCGGAATGGGCAGTATGTTCAGGCTTTCGTATAAGGTCCGGCAGAAAAATCCGTCGGAGGAAAAAGAGTTCATAGACGAGCTCCGCACCAAGAACGGCAACCTCGAGATCGCGCTTCTTCCCTACACGGAAACGCCGAATCAATTATAAGCGCGGAAAGCGAACAGACGACCGGATTTTTATCCGTCCGGTCTATGGAACGGTGCTTGATACATATTCCGGTGTGAGCCTAAGCAGAGTCCGGAGGTCAGTTTTTCATTCAATAGGGTAAAACTTCCTTTGTTAACATTTGATTCATTGAATAATGCGGTAAAAAGTGGTATAATGTTATAGAGTTTAAAACTCGACATACCGGAATATGCGAGGCGTTCCTTATGAAAAAAATGTTTGCTTTAGTGCTGGCGGTCTTTTTCTCCGCATTATCTCTTGCCGGCTGTAAAATGCAGGAACCGGTTACAACGGTTGGCATGGAAGTAGTGTATATCTATGTTGAAGCTTATGGTGAAGACTGGATTTACGGAAATGACACAAAGGTTATCTGCGGAAAAGACCACGGATATAGTATTTTCAATACAGTTAAGGTCGAGTATTACAAAACAGATCTTGTAGAAGAGCACGGCACGATAACCGTAAATCAGTTCGGTGATCCGTATGAGGCCTCTTACGATAAGGTTATCAAAAAGGTCATCTTCTCCCGTATTTCGAAACCGGAGGCAGGCGAGCCGGTTTTCGACAAGCCTGTCATCTACCTTTATCCCGAAAAAACAACCGAAGTTTTCGTCAGGCTTGACTTCGACGGATATCTCACCGAAACTATTCCATCCTACCGTGACGGCTGGCGCGTAACCGCCTATCCCGACGGTCTGCTCATTGCCGAAGACGGGGAAAAATATCCGTATCTGTTCTGGGAGGGCGTTCCGAACATCGGGTTATCGATCACCGAAGGATTCTGCGTTGCGGGAAGTCAAACCCGTGAATTCCTAGAAAAAATACTGCCGGAAATAGGTCTTTCGGAGAACGAATATACCGAATTTATCGACTATTGGCTCCCGCACATGGAGAACAACGAGTACAATCTCATTCAGTTCTTCGGCAAAGAATATACCGAGGCCGCCAAACTCGATATAACGCCAACACCGGATTCCGTGCTTCGCGTGTTCATGGCATACCGTTCCTCCAGTGAATACGTTCAGTTGACGGAGCAAACGTTTACGCCGTTTGTCCGTGATGGATTTACCGTAGTGGAATGGGGCGGCACCTGTCTCGATTGAGAAAAGGGAGACACGATAAGACAAAATCCGGCTTGTCGATATAACAGAAAACCGATTTGTACGAAAAAATGGCTGCGGTTCTTTTGAAGGATAGCAGCCGTTTTGCTTTGGAAGAGATCTGGCTTCCCACAAAACAGAAAATCCGAACGCGTCACCGATGATGACAAAGTTCGGATTATCCCTGTTTGGTGGAGATAAGGGGAGTCGAACCCCTGACCTCTTGAATGCCATTCAAGCGCTCTCCCAACTGAGCTATACCCCCGCAGGATATTAATAATTTTACCACATTTTTTCTTATTTGTCAATACCTTTGCTGATAAAAAACAATTATATGTCTGCAAATCGCGAAAAACCGGGGGGTTTAACTGAAAAAACCGAAGCTATTCGTAATCTTCGATTTTCCATTCGTCGAACCAGTCGACGGTCACCCGTTCGCCGTCAAAGCGCAGCGGAAGCCAGACGTAGTCGGCCTCTTTTGTTCTCGGTGCGGGAAGGCCGTTAAGGACCTCCTTTGCCGCATCGCGCTCTGCTACGGAGCTGTCCGGGTCAAACAGAATGTCAAACGCTTCCGCGTAATCGCCGTAATCGGCGTCCATTGCGTTCGGCATCCATCTGTCCGCACATGCGAGATATAGGTCCTTTCTGTTCTGAACCTTGAAAACGCTTGATATCTGACTGTGATACGAAGTCATGCTGGCGTCTCCGGAGTGGGGATTCCCGAGAACCCTGTAGGGACCGTGCCATGTATCGGCGACAGCAACCTCCGACGGATTAGGAAAATACCCCGTTGTCCCGGATGTAACAAGGTAGTGCTTCCCTTTTCTGAAGAAGTGAGCGGTTGCCTCCCGCACGTACGGCGGGTGAAAGCGCGGGAAATGCGTGGAGTAGAAGCCTGTCACGTCGGTATAGTCGAAACTGAGATCCGCGCAGATGGTCTCCGAATGCACGCGTTCGAAATAATAATAAGCTTTACCATCATCGGCAACAGCAAGATCGAAATCGCCCGCACTCATTCCGAGCGGATACAGCTTCTCGCGCACCACGGTATACGGTCCTGTAAAACAGTCCGCCGTCAGCACCGTTTCGCTCTGCGTGCCGTCTTTTTCCATAATCTTCAGCCAGCAGACGTATTTACGTGTGCGGGAATTATAGATTATATGCGGCCTGTCCATCATCGACGACGGATGAAGGCTGCTTTTTTCGTTTTCCGTATCGGGCGGGATAATGAGCCCCATATCTTCCCAGTTATACAGATCCGCAGACCTGTAGCACCTGACGCCCCAGTGCCAGATGTTCTTCCCGGGATCGGTAAATTCCTTGTTTTCCCCGTACCAGTAGTAAAAACCGTTAAGAAACATCACGGACCCGCCGTGAGCCTGTATGCGTTTCCCGTTAGTATCGAGCCAGATCCTGCCCGGTCTGATGCTGTTGTATCTTTTCACAGTGTCCGCTGTTTCCTCCGTAACCGGTAGTAACCGTTTCTCCGTCGTAAAAAAACGGGGGCACACGCCCCCGCTTGAATCATTCATCTTCTGGTTCTTCTTCATCCTCACAGAGTTCGCAGGTATCGCAGTCGTCCGTGCAGCCGTCACATGGATCGAAGTCATCGTCGAGATAATCCTCGTCGTCCTCCGCTTCATCATAGCAATACTCTTCAAGCTCGCCGAGATCGTGGTCGAGTTCATCGACGTATTCGTAAAGGTGATCCGTCTGAGCGTTAAGATCGCTTACTTCCTCCGCGATCTCGCCGAATGCGTCGACCAGAGCGGAAAGCATTTTCCCTTCCGGCTTGGAACAGTCGATGTCAAGTCCCTCAAGAAGTCCCTTGAGATATGCTGCTTTTTCCGTTGCGTTCATAATTTCCTCCCCGAGCTTATGCTCTCTGCAGATACTCGCCCGTGCGGGTATCTATTTTGATTTTTTCGCCTACCTCTATAAAGAGCGGCACCTTGATTTCCGCGCCGGTCTCCAGCGTCGCCGGCTTGAGCGTATTTGTGGCGGTATTACCGGCAAAACCGGGATCGGTAGCCGTAACCTCCAGTTCGACGAACATGGGAGGCTCAACCGAAAACACGTTGCCCTTATAGGAAACAAGCTTGCACATCATTTCCTCTTTAACGAAGCGGAAATTATCACCGACGAGGCTGTGCGCCACAAGAACTTCTTCCCACGTCTCGGTGTCCGAGAAATGGTAAAGATCCCCGTCGTCGTAGGAGTACATCATGTCCCTGCGCTCGACATACGCGTTCTCAAATTTGTCCGTGGGCGAGAAGGTTTTCTCGATGACCGCACCGGAAATCACGTTTTTAAGCTTTGTGCGGACAAATGCCGCGCCTTTCCCGGGCTTGACATGCTGGAACTCGATAACCTGCATGACGTTCCCGTCCATTTCAAATGTAAGGCCGTTTCTGAAATCACCGGCTGTAACCATATAATATCATCCTCCTTAAGACAGATATTTTTCAGAACAAAATCTCTAACTAATATATTATACTCTATTTTGCCCCATTTGGCAATAGTTTAGGCAAATATTTTTTGAAAAAACGGTCATAAAACGGGTTTTCCCCGTTTTCAGTGCGCTTTAAAGAAAAAAACAACAGCAGCAACGGTGATTGAAAAAAGTTTTTTATGCTTTCAGCCGTCCGTGTTTTCAATCAGGCGCCTGTACCTTTGCGGAACTGGCCCGGCGTGATGTAAACGAAAGGTTTCCGGACAGATTCAAAAAATCCGAACGCGCCGCTGTAATGACGAAGTTCGGATTAATAATGTTTGGTGGGCCATCTAGGACTCGAACCTAGGACCGACCGGTTATGAGCCGGTAGCTCTAACCAACTGAGCTAATGGCCCGTTTTCCGCGGAACGGACAGTATTGTATCATTTTCCGCCGGATTTGTCAAGCGCTATTTTGCATTTTGCTCAAAAAGGCGAAAAAACCGCGCGGGTTTTCATTTGCCGGCCGGGCTTGACTTATCATCGGGTTGCAGATATAATAATACCGTAAACAATAAACCGCCGCGAGGCGGAAAGAAAGGTGTATCAACATGGCAGACCGCATAGTTCTCAATCCCATTTCCTACCACGGACACGGAGCGATAGCAAACATCGTTCCCGAGCTCGTTTCGAGAGGCAAGAAAAAGGCCTTCGTAGCGACCGACCCCGATCTCGTCAGGTTCGGTGTCGCGGCAAAGGTCACCGATCTCCTCGACAAGGCGGGATTCCCGTACTTCGTCTATTCCGACATAAAGGCCAATCCGACCATCGAAAACGTCAAAAACGGCGTCGCCGCGTTCAAGGCGGCGGGCACGGACTGCATCATTTCCGTCGGCGGCGGCTCTGCCATGGACACCGCCAAGGCGATAGGGATCATCATAACGAACCCCGAATTTGCCGACGTGCGCTCGCTCGAGGGCGTGGCCCC
>JAFZTO010000191.1 GCA_017618795.1 Clostridia bacterium
ATTATAAATGTTGTCGTTAACAACGGATGTTGAGTCAGGAAGATTATGACGGCACAGGCCAAGTCTGACAATGTAAAGATTCATATAATATCTCCGACTTAATAATCTTTCAGACGGTCCTGATTCCGGCACTTAAAACAGTCCAAAACCGCATGTTAATACTTTATTATCATTTAATTTACAAAATCGACTGGATAAAAGTCAGGAAAAGTGGTAAACTAATATAAGGTGAAAGAAATGAAAGCGCTTATTATTGTAAATCCTGTGGCCGGAAAAAAGAAAATCAAAAAAGACCTTTTTAATCTTATCACAGCCCTCTCCTCGGCAGGCTATGAAGCATCGGTTATGCTGACCAAAGCAAAAGGGGAGGCGACCGAATTCGCCGAAAAGTACTCCTCCGGCCATGACTTGACAGTATGCTGCGGAGGCGACGGGACATTAAATGAAGTCATAACAGGGCTCATGAATGCAGGGTGCGACACAAGGCTCATGTATTATCCCTGCGGTTCGACGAACGATTTTGCCACGACCCTCGGCATCCCAAAGAAAATCGACCCTGAATGCCTTTGCCCGGAAAAACACAAAATACTTGACCTTGACATAGGCGAGATAAACGGCACGTATTTCAGTTACATAGCTTCCTACGGAATATTCACAAAATCATCCTATTCAGCAAGCCAGGAAATGAAGAACGTGTTCGGGCATGCGGCATACCTTCTCGAGGGAGCCAAGGAACTGCCAGGCCTAAGCAAATCGTACCACACAAAGGTAACCTACGATGACGGCGAAATTGAGGGCGACTATGTGCTTGTGGCAGCGACAAATTCAACATCCGCAGGCGGAATACTCCGGCTGTCCGACGAACAGGTAAAGCTCAACGACGGACTTATTGAAGTTCTGCTAATAAAAGCTCTGTCAAACATTGCTGACACTTCTGCAGTTATTAATCAGCTTCTGAAACAGCAGTACGACGGAAAGAACGTAATCCTGCTTCAAACAAGAAAATGTTTGATTGAATGCGCTGACAATCCGGCCTGGACCGTCGACGGAGAATTTGCCGGTAATATAGGCAGAGCCGAAATAAGCTGCATCCACGGAGCAATTCATCTTCTTATCTGAATTACAGATATTGAACAATCTCAGAGCTGTCTCTGAATTCCGTATGTCTTACAGACGGACCTGCATCCGGATATCCGACAGGCAGAAGCAAAGTGATATTTACATTTCCGGGTATGTCCAGACATGCCCGGATTATTTCTTCGCTGAACATGCCGACGCAGCATGAACCGAGACCAAGTTCGGTTGCCTTCAGCATCATGTGTGTACAAACGATCGCCACGTCGGTTTCTCCGAATTCGTCATTTTCCTTACGAATTCCGTGGGCGACCCTGTCAGTATCGTATCCCAGGACAAAAACTACCGGGGCGCCGAATATGCATCTGCAGTTTTCGGACAGCATTCTTCTCTTCTCTTCCGACCGAACGACGTAAATTTTCTGAGGCTGGTTGTTTTTTGCCGTAGGAGCAAGCATGGCCGCGTGAAGAACGGCATCTATTTTTTCCTGCTCAATAGGGCGATCTGAATAACTCCTCGCAGAGTATCTTTCAGCCGCAAGTTCGGTAAAATTCATAGCAATTCCTTTCTTGTTTTAAAAAAATCCATATAATCCTGAAGAATAATTTCGGCAGAGAGCGTGTCCACCCTCTGTTTTCTTTTTTTTCCTCTTGTATTGGTCATGTCCATTATGCTGTGAGCTTCCATAGTCGTGCATCTTTCGTCAAAAAGCACTACGTGAAGCCCCGATTCGCGTTCGAGTCTGACGGCAAAATCACGCACCTTTTCCGAACGCGGGCCGGAAGATCCGTCCATATTAATCGGATTGCCGACGACAAACCCGTCAACGCCGAGTTCCGTCGCTTTTGAAATGATTCCCGCAATCAGCTTTCGATTGCCTTCCGCAACCAGCGTGCAGACGCCGACGGCAAGCAGCCCGGTATCGTCGGAAACCGAGAGCCCGGTGCGCCTGTCCCCGTAGTCAATACCCATTAGTTTTTTCAAGCTCCCGTCCTCGCCGCGACCGCTCCGCTGACTTTTTCGTCAAGCCACGGTATAACGTAACCGAAAAACTCGTCCCTGCAGAAATCATTGAACGGCTCGTGTCTCCCTTTTTCCACAAGCTTCATTTCAATTGAACAAAGCTCGGCGTCTTCAAGACGCTCCTTAACCTCGGCAATCCCTTTTCCGTAATCGCCGAGAGGATCGTCCTCGCCGGAAATAAGAAGCACCGGAAGTGATTTCGGAACGGACAAAGCCCATTTATCGTCGGAAATGAATTTTATCATTTTAAACATTTCTCTGTAGCCCGTAACTGTAAAGAAATAATTGCATCTCGGATCTTCCGCATAACGCTTTCTGACGTCAGGATCAGACGAACCCCAGGAGAACGACGCTTTTTCGCTCTTGAACTTCTTGTTATATCCAGCGAAAGACATTCCCACGGCAGCCTTACTGATATAATGGTCGCCGTGAATTTTAGAAAGGAATTTTACAAGACCTATTCCCAGTCCGAGCGGCTGATTCCCGGCGGTGGTGCCGCTTAATATACATCCGTCGATGTCATCATGTTTTGAAATGTACGTGCGTGCCACAAACGAACCCATACTGTGCCCGAAAATAAAGTACGGGAGAGAGCGGTATTTCTCCTTGACAATATCTTTCATTCTGCCGATATCATCGGCAAGCACGTTATAGTCCTCGAAAAATCCGAGTCCCTTTTTGTTCTCCGCTGTAAAACCGTGCCCTATATGATCGTTGCCGCAGACAATATAGCCGGCGTCGGTCAGTCTGCCGACAAAGCCCTCACGCTCGTACCTTCCGAAATATTCGCACATTCCGTGCGAAATCTGTACAATCCCTCTGGGTACCGCCTCCGGAACGCAGATAGTATAAAAGATTTTGTGTTTCTTGTCAGTTGACTCAAAAACACCCGTTGATTTGCTGTAACTCATTTTTAAAGTTTTGTTCCGTTCCTCTCTGCAAATTTTCTTATTTCCATATCGTCCGGCAGCGATTCAAGCCCACCTGCTATATATGCGGCCGAGGCTGCGTTGGCATATTCACAGGTAAATTTAATATCGCCTCCGGATTCTATAAATGCGTGTATGAATACAGAACAGAATATTGTGTCACCGTCGTTAATCATGCTTTTTGGCAGATCGTACGCCGTCACAAACATGTAAAATGTTCCGTCGTAAATAAAATATCCGCGTCCGCTCATGCGGATAACTATGTAAGAGGCCTGAATCTTTCTGGAAATAGCCATGCACGCCCTCATGCATGTCTCCTGATCCTTCAGGTAAATCCCGCTGAGCAGGGCCGCCTCCTTTTCGTCAACGGAGAGCAACGTACATTTTCCGAACCGAGAAAGCGCTTTCTCGTCCGGGCAGGACATAATATACAGTTCTCCGCCCTTGCGCTCTATCTGCGAGGCAATCTGACCATACGCTTTTACGCTGAGGCAGTCAAAAACTACCACATGATCGGGATATATCATAAACGCATCGTCGACATCCGTCACCGTGACGGAATAATCAGGCGAACGGCACACGGTTTTTTCGATCCTGTCGGGATAAATCATAGAAATATGAAGCGGCGTATGGTAATCGGAACTTTGCGTTATAAATCTGGTGTCGGTCCTGACTCCGGGGCGCATCTCCACTGATGAAAGATACTTTAAAATTGCCCGTCCGTCTGCGTCCGCGCCGGTTTTAGAGCAAAGAACAGCTTCGTTCCCATAAAACGAAAGCGTCATCGCAGCAATAAGCCCGTTGCCGCCTGGTTCCCCGTTGTAAGAATCGGAATATTTAACGCCGTCTTTTTCTTGGCACCCACGAAGGTTAAGCTCCTTGCATACCTCTCCAAAAACAAGTATCCTCGGTTTTCCCATTTTTCTCCTTTCCTGAAAAAAATCAGTGGCATTCAAGCCAGTTGCCGCCAACAGCCGTTTCGGCAACAAGCGGCACTGCAAGCTCGACCGCGTTTTCCATTTCGCGTTTAAGTATTTCGGCAGCCCTGTCGGCGCAGTCAATGCGCGCCTCGACGATCAGTTCGTCGTGAACCTGCAGAATAAGTCTGGCGTCGATTTTTTCACGTCTGAGCGCGGCACTTACGTTTATCATTGCGATTTTTATTATATCGGCC
>JAFZTO010000192.1 GCA_017618795.1 Clostridia bacterium
CAGAACGTCGTGAGACAGTTCGGTCCCTATCTGTCGTGGGCGTTGGATATTTGAGAAGGGCTGACCTTAGTACGAGAGGACCGGGTCGGACGCACCTCCGGTGCACCGGTTGTCGTGCCAACGGCATAGCCGGATAGCCGCGTGCGGCAGTGATAAACGCTGAAGGCATCTAAGCGTGAAACATGCTTCAAGATAAGATATCCCATAGCTTAAGCTAGTAAGGTCACATGCAGACTACATGTTTGATAGGTCGTAGGTGTAAGCACAGTAATGTGTTCAGCTGAACGATACTAATTGACCGAGGGCTTGAACTTCTTTTCGGAAGTTCATTCGGGTTTCGGTTTTGCTTTCTTTTCGGTTGTGAGTGAATTTTCACTCTTTCAGTCGGTGATTTTATCGCGGAGGGTCCACCCGTTCCCTTTCCGAACACGGCAGTTAAGCTCCGTTGTGCCGAACATACTTGGCTGGCAACGGCCCGGAAAAATAGGTCATCGCCGACACTGGCTCCTCAGAAGAGGAGCCTTTTTATATTGATGTAAGAAAAGTTGAGTTATTCGCGGAATTATGTTAAATTTTTATAAATAAATCCCAAATATAAACACTCTATACTGAGAGAATACAATATGGACTGGATATAT
This sequence comes from Clostridia bacterium, assembly GCA_017618795.1. Classification (GTDB taxonomy): domain Bacteria; phylum Bacillota; class Clostridia; order Oscillospirales; family CAG-272; genus Colimorpha_A. Next base: position 639 of record JAFZTO010000192.1, read on the forward strand.
TATAAGAGTTTGTTGTTTTTTCAGGAAGAGACACCGTTGCTGGTATAACGAGTCTTGTGGAATTTACCGAGAAATCTCAGAATATGCTTGCTTGCTTCAGAGTTGTAAATATGAAGAACACAATGTCTGAGTGGAATCCTGCAACACACTATAACTGAAAAAAGACTCGCACAGGTGGGATACTTTGATATCCTCGCCAAGTACGAGTCCTTCTATGTTTGATTGAACCATCGTGTACCGAACGGTATGCACGGTGGTATTGAAAGGATTATCTTTCTGTTTTCTTTTTGCCGATAAGGCAGCAGCCTATTAGTGTTACAGCGGCAACTGTAACGGCGGCAATCGTTGTTCCGTCGCCTGTTGTCGGATTGTAATCGACAAGCTTGCATCCCGCGTCAAATTCGCGTGTTCCCTGATAGTTTTTAAGAGAACCGGAGACTGTGATCTCATCGCCGACTTTCAGTTTGCTGAGCTTGTTAAGCTCTTTCTGGTTGTCTTTGTTTTCAACAGTGAGGCGGTAGCACATTACAGGTTTGTCGGAATAGCCTTCAACTTCAATCGTGACTGTGACGTTTTTATACCCTTTGTCGTATTTCGTGTTGATCTTTGTGATTTTGCCTTTAAGCTGGTATGTACCCTTGAGCGCTGAATCGTTTTCGAGAGCATACAGTGCTTCCATTATCTCGTCAACCGTTTCGGGAAGCTTTTCTTCTTTCTCAATATGAGTGTAGCTGTCGAGTGTACAGCCGGCATCAAACTCTTTTGTCCCTCTGTAGTCCTTAAGATAACCGGTAACTTTCACCGTGTCGTCGGTATCTATAATGTCAACGCCGTCGCCTGTGAGCTTATAGCACTGAATTTCTTTGCCTTCAACCTCAATAGTGATTGTCACATCCTTGTTGTCGGCGTTATAAGGAGTGTTTATTTTCTTAACGGTGCCTGTCAAAGTGTAGGGCCCTCCGGGAAGCGAAGCACCCTCACTGAGCTGATAAAGTGCGGTTACGATTTCAGCAGGCGTACTGTAGGTGACATGATTGCCGGTGGCCTCATATGCGTCGAGTTTACATCCCATGTCAAATTCCCTGGTTCCCTGATAGTTTTTCAGTGTTCCCGTTACCGTAATTGTATCTCCTTCAACGATTTCAGTACATTTGTCGCTTTGCCCGTTAATCATTCTGAAGCATTTTATAGATTTGCCTTCGACTTCAATGGTAACGGTAATGTTGTTGTACTGGGTGCTCCACGCATCGTTGACGCTTGTCACAACACCGGTGAGTGTGTACGGCCCGCCGGGAAGGGTTGCACCTTCGGCAAGTTCATATAGAGCGTCAACAATTTCTTTAGGGGTGTTGTATGATGGTGTTTCAGCGTCACCGAGAACTACACTTAATGATGTTATACGAAGCTGTTTTGAACCAACAGTTATGGTTACGGTTGAAGCGCTTCCGATCCAGGTTACAATAGAACCACTTGCAGAAAGCGCCCCGGTATTTACGGTAGGAGAACCTCCGACATAACCGTCTCCGGTACAACTAATTTCGATAGAAGATATTTTTTCTCCTGACGATGAAATCGTTACGGTACTTCCACTATAACATCTTATTTCTGTACCGTTACTCCAGTACCTTGTTGAAGTACTTGCAGTTCCGTTGTTAAATGACACCGAAACAGTTCCGCTCGTTAACGTTGAGGGGGCGTCTCCGTTTGCTGCATTTGAATTTGTAACACTTATTTGTTCAACCGATCCCGCCGCTGAAACAAACGCTGTCAGAAGCGCGCATACAATCAGCGCCGAAAGGAGTAGTGAAATAATTTTTTTCATTTTCTTTTACCTGCCTTTTATTTTACAAAGGTACAACCGCTCGTGAATTCGTGCTTGGCCGTGCCCTTGTCGTTGTAGTTTACAAGCTGACCTGTTACCGTTATGGTGTCGCCCACTTTAAGCTTGTCCGCTCCGTCGCCCTTGAGCCTGTAGCAGAGCACCGGGTATTCTGTGAGATTATCGACAACTATTGTTACGGTGATATTATTGTATTCGCTGCTGTATTCCGTGTCGATCGAAATGATTTTTCCTGTCAGTGTGTACGGTCCTCCGGAAAGGGAATCGCCGAGTTCCAGTGCGTACAGTGCTTTGAGAATTTCCTCATTCGATTCGAGTTTTGTCGCGGTGTCCTCGGCAACAAAATCGATACTGTCAAGAGTGCATGCTGCGTCAAATTCCTTGGTGCCTTTGTAGTTTTTAAGCGCTCCGGTAACCGTGATCTTGTCTCCGACCTTAATCGTATCAACGCCGTTGCCTTTCATTCTGAAGCACTGAACAGGTTTGTCGCTGTATCCGTCAACAACAATCGTCACTGTCACGTTATTGTATCCGGAATCGTACGGTGTATTGATTTTGGTTATTGTTCCGGACAGAGTATATGTTCCGTCAAGCGCGGTGTTAGGTTCAAGAGCGTACAGGGCGTCGAGAATCTTACCTGCGTCGTTGCCATTTGGATTATCGCCGCTGTTTTCACCCGCGAATACAAACGTGCATCCGGCGTCAAATTCTTTGGTGCCGTTATAGTCCTTGAGGGCACCGGTGACTGTGATAACGTCGTCGACTTTAAGGTCTTTGGCACCGTCGCCTTTCATTCTGAAGCACTGAACTGGCTTGTCTTCAAAACCGTCTACGGCAATTGTGACCGTGATGTTCTGATACTGATCGCTCCATTCTGTGTTTATTGCGGTGATTTTACCTGTGATGGTATACGTTCCGGGAAGGGCAGCGTTCTGTTCAAGCGAGTAAAGTGCGTTCAGAATATCTTCAGTGCTCAGGTCCGCTGGAATTACCGAAATCCTGTAATCTCGGGTCGTCCTTACATCCCCGCATATCGCCGTGGCAGTCAAAACAACTTCGGCTACTGAATTTTCAACGGTGATCGTAAGCCCTTTTTCGTCAAGAATGGCGTTTGCCGTTCCTTCAACTCCCCATTGGATCGTTACGTCCTTGTAAGTTGTTCCGCTCGTCGGAAGTTCGATGGTTTTGCTTTCGGTTACAAATTCGGGAATTGAAACGGCGTTGAGTTCGCTTTCTGTTTTGTCGGTTGCAGCCACTTCAGTGGAGGTTACGGTGATTTTGCCAGGCGTAGGGTATATCTGGGCGTTGTTGTTCCATGCAATAGGGCCCTCGACGTCGATCGTATAGCCGATGTCGAGTTTTGGGTATTCCTCTTTCAGTTCGGCAACCGTGTAGGTGCAGGAAGTCGCAAGGAAGAGATTGAATTCTGCGCCGCTCTTTTCCACGGTTACGCTGATTCTGCCGTCTCCGAGCTCCTCAAAGGTCTCGGGTGTGTTCTTCACCCATTCGATTTTTGTTATTTTGGCGCCTGTGAGCGTGCCGATAACTCCCTGATGCGGATCAAGCAGAACGTTAATGTTGTTGTCTGCCTTTATGATATCGTCGAGCGAGAGTTTCGTAATGTCGGCGGTTCTGATTTTGCCGTCATCTCCGTATACAAGGGAGTATGTGCATCCGGCTCCCATTTCGCGCAGACCGTTGTAAGCGGAGGTCTTGCCGCTGATTACAATAACGTTTCCAATTGCGAGCTCTGTGTCAAATGCTTCCTGTGATTCGCACTTGAGCCTGTAGGCCATGTAGCCGTGTTCTCCGTCAAGGTCCTGAATGAACACGCTTGTGTTCTTGTAATCGGGAGCGTAGGGATATCTGGCGACGATAACGCCGCGGATGTTCATCGTCACGTCCTTGACGTTTTCATTCCAGTATTCCCATTTTGCTATCAGGAACTGCTTGATCACGTAACTGATTTCAATGGGTTTTGACTTAAGGTCACCGGAAGAAACCACGCCCTTGAGCGTAAAGCCGGTGTCCTCGTCTGCATACGGGTCGATTTTGACCGTCGTTTCGTTTTCTTTTGGCCCTTCCGCAAGGGACACAAGGCCGTTTCCGCCCTCAAGCGTCCATTCTACGTCAAGGTCAACGCCGTCGTAGTCTATAATTCTGGACGGGACGGTGAAATTTGAGGATACGGTGTTGTCCGCTCCCGGTTTGTTGTACTCGTAAAGCATTTCTGCCGCTTCGTCTACGAGTTCCTGTGTTGCTTTTGCGTTTTTATTGCCCGATCCGTTGCATGACGCAAAGGCAAGTATCACCGCCAGCAGAAGCGCGAGCAGGGTAAGTTTTTTTGTTTTCATTTATTAACTCCTGTTTTTTATTTTTCAGTTCAATAATTCCGCGTCGGAAAGCGTAAACAGCTTGATTTGCGGCGCGTTTTCGTATATTTCAACGACTCCGGTGACGTTCAGCGTCTTACCGGAAAAATACGATTCGGTCACAGTTTCCCCGTCCATGGTTAGAACGGCGGTACGCACCGTTACGGCCTTTCCGTCGCCGGTGAGACACGTAAGGGTCATCGCGCCCTTGCTCGACGAGGTCTCGTTTGTCGTTGTGTATATGCTCTGAACCTTTATGTTTTCGATCATGACAAGCACGTTTTCCGGTATATCCTCGCCTTTAAGATCGTCGGCTGTTATGAGGACCGGTTCGGTCTTTACGTCCTTTTCGATTATCTGCACGTCGTCTCCGGACGGATTGATAAGCGAAAACGAGAGACCGGAAACCTGGAATCCGAAGTTTTCGTTGTTGTCTGCGGTTCCGGTTATTTTAAGCCTGTATCCCGGAACGAGAAATTTCGGGGCAAGCGACGCGTAACCGCCGTAAACGTATACTCCGTAGTACCTCTGCGTATCCTCGTCAAACGACTGCACGTAGATCCCCTCGCCGCTCTTTTTGGTGACGACGCCCTCAAATCTGACTTTCAGGCCGCTGTAGGAATCTCTGTTCATGACCAGCGATTTTATCGAAAGGTCGATTGCGTCGCCGTAGTAGAACAGCGGATCTTTTTTGCCCGAATACAGGTTCAGACGGTTTGCTCTCGCGCTTTTAAGGGCTTCCGAGGCCGTGTCGCCGTACCGGTTCGAGGACGAGCTTTTTCCCATGGCAAGTCCGTCTGACAGAATCTCTATGTTGAGATTGCGCCACTGGTTCTCGCCCCTGTTTTTGTACCATACCCAGGCAAGATATCTGCTCCCGGTCGAGTCAAAAGCAGCTACTCCTTCGGTGTCGCTTTCAACGACGATCTTTTCGGCGTTGTTCAGCTTTCTTTTCGTGTAGATTGACGCGGGCTTTCCCCACGGTTCCACCTTGCCAGTGGATTCCGGAGTGTCTATGGCGATAAATCTGACCTTGAGGATCTCGGTTTTGCTGTTGTTCCAGAAGTGGGCTGTATCGCCGTCGATAACAAGCTCGACAGTCACATATCCTCTTCCGGTTTCGTTGAAGTCGCTGTCAAGGTTGGTTTCATTAAGCCTGACGGAGGTTGCGAAGTCGGTAAGTCCCTCCGGCCTTGTATAGTCCCAGGTATCGTCCTCCCCGTCCCCTTTTTTGACCTTGCAAGCCGAAAGAGCAACGGCGGAGATCACTGTAAGGATGACAAGGAGAAGACACAGCGCTTTTCTTGCTTTATTATCCGAAAACATGTTAGAGCCTATTTGTTAAGCGAAACGCAGCGGTTGTAGGCGTCCACAAACAGCTGTTTCAGCGCTTCGCGCGATACTCCCTCGGCGGTGATGTAGGCAACAAGCAACTCGCCGACCTGATCGCGCGCGTCGGAGGAGCCGACGAAAGCCGGGGAGGTGAAGTAGTTGTTTTCCTGTTCCATGCATATCTGCGCGGAAAGAGCGGCTATGCCGTCCTTCGTATAACCCGCGTCGCTCAGGAATTCTTTATAAGCCGGAAGCTCGAATGCCGATCTGAGTACCGGAACGTAGCCGGAGGTCATTGAGAATTCCGCCTGGAATTCAGAGGACGTAAGCAGGAATTTGAGGAACAGCCACGCGGCGTCGTTTACTGCCTGGTCCTTCTGCTTCAGCATGCAGACGGACGGCCCCTGGGAAATGACCTTCTGATTGTTTGCGTCGGCCTGCGGGATCTGAGCGATACCGACCTCGAAGGGATAAGAACCGTCGTCAAGAGCCGAGGGGCACTGATATGTCGCGCCGGCTGAAGATCCTATGGAAATGTATGAGTGTATGACCACGCCGTCTTCGTTCGGGGAAGTGTTTGTGAACAGTCCGGAGGTGTATGCCTTGTAGATGGCCTGTGTGGTCATAAGCTTGGCGTTATACCACTCGCGTATTTTGTCGCAGAACGCCATGTTGTCGTCGTTGACGAACACAAAGCGGTCGTCAACATTTTCCGTAGCTACGGTATAGGGAGTTTTGAGCTGCTCCGTGAGAGTGATGAACCAGTTTGCCTCGGAGTCGTATCCGAGCGGAACGCTTGTCGGTTCGATCTCCTTGATTTTCTTTATGACATAATCAAGAGACGTCACGTCGTTCTCTCCGTTCGGGAACCAGTGATCGGGGACCTGAAGCCCGTTCTGCTCGAAGAACGTTTTGTTGTAGTACATCACCTCCGTGGATTTGGAGAAGGGAAGGGTGTACATTTTGCTTTCGTCGCCGAACTGAGTCCCTTCCTTGTAGTAGCCGGGTATGAAGTCGGCAATCTGCTCCGCCGTAAGTCCGACCTCCGGGTCGTTTATGTACGTGTTGAGGTCGATTACTTTTCTGCTGCGGAGATAGGTGGCAACGTGATCGGGGTAGCAGTACGTGAGCGCGGGCTGCTTGCCGGCCTGTATCTCTGTTATCACCTGATCGCGCACGTCGTCGTAGCCGCCGATGGACTGCTGATCTATCACGATGTCAGGGTAGATCTTGTTGAACTCCGCTATGTACTTTTCGAGTACCGCCTTCAGGTTTGCGCCCATCGTGTGATAGAACACAACGGTCACCTTGCCGTCGCCGGCCGTCTTGCATCCGGACAGCGCCGCGCACATTCCGAGCATAACCACGCTCAGGACAAATGCAATAATTTTTTTCATTTTTTTCTCCTGTTTTATAAAATAAACTTTTTTATCCTTTGATTCCGCTTCTCGAAACGCCCTTCATTATGTATTTGCGAAGGAATACGAACACAAGGAACAGCGGTATGGAAACGATGAAGACGGCAGCCATCTGCGCAGGATAGTTCGTGTCGCCGTTTTCCGTCGCGAAGCTCGCTCCGCGAAGACCGTTGGTGATCAGCTTGTGCGCGTCGTCATTGGCGACGAGGCGCGGCCAGATATACGAGTTCCACGCGCCCATCATTTTCAGAATCGTTATGGTGATGACCGTCGAAACCGAGAGCGGGAGCATGACCTTCCAGAGATATTTGAAATCGCTCGTGCCGTCGACCTTCGCGGCAAGATACAGCTCGTTCGGTATCTGCATGAATGTCTGACGGAGAAGATAAATATAGTATACGCTCACAAGCATCGGCACGATGAGCACCGCGAACGTGTTTGTAATGTCAAGCGCCGAAATTGGCTCCGACAGGAACGGCAGACTTCCCGAAACAGTCAGGTAGTTCGTGATGGTATATAGTTCTCCCGGGACCATCATCGTTGCCATCAGAAGTCCGAACACAAGTCCTTTTCCCTTGAAGTTCAGCCGCGCGAACGCGAAGGCGCTCAGCACCGTCACAATGAGAGACAATACCGTCGATACGACGCCGACGTAGAGAGTGTGCAGGAAAAGGTCGATTAGATTCGCCTTTTCAAATGCGGTCCGGAAATTCTCGAAAACTATGTTTCTCGGCCAGAGCGTAGGGACGTTTTCCCGGTATTCCTCTATCGTTTTGAGCGATGAGATGATCATCCAGTAGAACGGGAAGATGATTATCACCGCCATGACCGCAAGGAAAAGGTATGTGATGACAAGCCGCACGATTTTTGCTGTTTTCTGGGCTTTTTTGGAAGCGTCGACGTTGAGAGCGCCGCTGCCTGCTTTGATTTTCTTAGCTTCTGTCATGACGCACCTCAATAATGGACTTTCTTCTTGCTGACGTAGCCGTTAATGGCAGTGACAACGAGTATTATGGCGAAAAGTATGAGAGAGGCGGCCGAGGCGTTGCCGAGGTTGCTCTTCGGCAGCATGTTGTAAACATATCCGACGATGGTGTTCATCTGACCGGAAGAACCTGCGGGGCCCATTGTTTCGCCGAAAATACCGACGATGCTTGAATATTCCTTGAAGCCGCCTATGAAAGACGTGATGATGACGTAGGCGAGCATCGGAGATACAAGCGGGACGGTGATTTTGAAGAAAGTGCGTGTTTTTGACGTTCCGTCGATCTTGGCCGCGTCATAATACTGCTTGTTCACGTTCTGCAGACCGCCGAGCAGGACGAGTATCTTGAACGGAAGCGCATGCCAGACGATGTAGAAGCAGACGACAAACATATTCGCGCCCCATGTCGAGCCGCTGTTCACGAAATTGATGGGCTCTATGCCGAACACTCCTATGATATTATTTATTATTCCATACGTTTGGACGAGCGAGCCTACGCGGACCTGCGTGAACATGGCGTTGAACACCATGCCGATAGCGATGGAGTTCGTTACGTACGGAAGGAAAAAAACTGTCTGAAATACTTTCTGAACCGCTTTTATCGAGTTGAGCGCCACGGCGATCAGAAGAGCGAGCGTTGTTGATATCGGAACGGTTATGACGCACAGCAGGATCGTGTTTTTAAGATACTGCTTGAAATCCACGTTGCCGACGACGGTTTTGAAGTTCTGTATACCGATCGTGAATTTTTCGCCTCCGACGACCTCCATTCCGTTATATCCGTTCAGAAACGCCATTCTGAATGTGTTTAGCAGAGGGTAGAACGAGAAAATCGCCAGAAGGATTATGGCCGGTGCGAGGTAAAGCCACGCCTTTTTGTTGCTCTTTTTGGAATCCATCGGTTCATCCTCAGAAATATATTCTTTCTTCGGTAGAGGCATCAAAGACAAACAGTTTGTTCTTCTTTATGTTGAAAGATGCAATTCCGTTTTCCGTCTTCACGCTGATGTCGGAATCGATTATCGCGCGGATGCACGGATTCTGGGAAGCGTCGTTTTCGAGAATGACCGAGCAGTCTCTGCCCATTACCTCGATGTTTTTCAGGCGGCATCTGAGCGCGCCGTTTTCATCCGGGATAAAGCCCTCCGGACGTATACCGACCGAAACGTCCCTGTCTGCCTCTCCCGGTATGTCAATAATGCAGTCGTCTCCGATATAAAGCCTTCCTCCGAGGATTTTCCCGCTGAAGACGTTGATCGGGGGAGTGCCGAGAAATTTCGCGACAAACAGATTCTGCGGATTGTCGTAGACCTCCTGCGGATTGCCGATCTGCTGCATAATGCCTTGCTTCATGACCACGATAAGGTCGGAAATGCTCATCGCCTCTTCCTGGTCGTGTGTAACAAATACGGTCGTAACGCCTGTTTCGCGCTGGATCCGCTTTATTTCCTCGCGCGTCTGAAGACGGAGTCTTGCGTCTAGGTTGGAGAGCGGCTCGTCGAGCAGCAGCACCCTTGGGGTTTTTACGAGAGCGCGCGCAATGGCAACTCTCTGCTGCTGTCCGCCCGAAAGCTCGTTTGGCTTTCTGTCCATCAGCTCGTCGATCTGTACGAGCCTTGCGGCGGTCTGCGCTCTGTCCAGCATTTCGTTTTTGGACATTTTCTGGTCTCCCTTCAGATTCTGAAGAGGGAAGAGAATGTTCTGTTTTACCGTAAGATGCGGATACAGGGCGTAATTCTGGAAAACCAGTCCGACGCCGCGGTTTTCCGGCTCGAGCTCGGTCACGTCGTCGTCTCCGAAAAATATTTTCCCGGAAGTCGGATGCTCGAGGCCGCATATCATGTACAGCGTCGTGCTTTTGCCGCAGCCCGACGGGCCGAGAAGTCCGATCAGCTTGCCGTCCGGTATCTCGATGTCGAGATTGTTGACAGCCGTCACGGTTTCCCCTTTTTTGTGTCGGCTCTCAAACTGTTTTGTTAGGTTTTGTAGAACTATTTTCATATAATCTCCTGCCTGTTCTCAGGTTATTTTTTATTTTCAGTAAAGCCTGTGCTCGTTCTGAAGCCGTTTTGACTCCTCTATGAATCTGTCGCGCTCCTCCGGCGTGTCGAAAACCCTCTGGCTCGCCCAGTCTACGACCACCGTATCGGCGAGCACGTCGTGAAGCAGTTTGTGACCGGAGCTTCTGAAGAAAACGATAAATTCAGCGACTGCAAACACCGCTAGTATGATTATTCCGAACACTCCGGTAACTCCCATGAGCGAGGACAGCACTATCATGACCGGGAGAATGATTTCAAAGACTCCGGTTCCGATGACGTTTCTTGCGAACACTATAAAGGGGCTTACGTGCGTATACCCGCTGCTTATAACTCCCAGTCCGAACAGCCGCTTTCCCACCGTACGTCCTTCTTTCATTATCAGAGGCACCGCAAAACCGAAAATAATAAATGAAACAACAGTTCCGCCAAGAAAAACCGCAAAGGAAAGAAGATATGATTTCCTGATAGCTGTGTTGGCCTGTTCGTCGCCGTTCATCGCGTTGACGGCGTTGCGGTAATTATCTTTTTCCTCTTCGTTAAGTTTGTCGTATTCCTCTTGAGAAAGTCCGAATTTTACATTGTATTCGCTCTCATACCGTGCTTTTATCTGTTCATATTTATCTGAATACGAATCAAGGTTAAGTATCCACGACATCAGCAGAAAAATCCCAACTGTGAGAATGGACATGAGGATCAGATCGGTAAGGAAGGCAAATATTCTTTTGCTGTTTTCGGCTCTCTGAAGGTCAATCATAAAAAAAGCCCGC
>JAFZTO010000193.1 GCA_017618795.1 Clostridia bacterium
AAAGGAGAAAAATTCATGAAAACAATCAAAAAACTGAGCGGTCTTGTCCTTGCACTTGTGATGATCGTGTCTGTATGCACGGTTATAATGTTTGCGGATGACGTTTCGGTTCCGGACCCTATTGCCTGGTATGATTTCGAAGACGAATACGACTTCGGCAAAGACAAGATGGGAAAACACGATCTGACCTGTTCATGCGGTAACGGCGAACTGAAATATGCCGCCGAAGGTGCCGTCGGTCACGCGGTGCAGTTTGACGGTGATTACGTTCTTTCATCACCGTCAGACAACGATCTTACAGATGAGATCGCGGGCAAATCCTTCACGGTCAGCTATTATTCGATCCGTGAAACCGCTGTCGCCGATTATCGCTCGTGGGAAACGCCCGTGGCTATCGATACGTTCAGAATGATGCACCGTATCGATGCGGCAAGCAAGGATCTTATCCACATCATTTACGCCCCTAATACTGACGACTGGTGGAACTTTGTGTACTATCCCGACAACAGCCTCGGTGTTAATCTGAACCTTTACACGTTCAGTGTCGAGGTGAGCGGCGGCAAGACTGTTTCAAGCTACTATTTCAACGATCAGTTTATCGAATCAAAGACGTTTGATTATGAACTCAACGTCGCAGCAGACAACCTGACGTTTGCAATAGGATGCCAGGCGAACGCAGACGGATGGTATTATTTCGATGGTGGCTGTTTCACCGGAGTCATCGATGAGGTTCGCGTCTGGGACGTGGCGCTGAGCGCGGAGCAGATCGCCACTATCTTCGAAACAGAAAACCCGGACGGAACGACAAAGGATTACGACACAGTTTTCGGCACTCATTTTGAGATTCCTGACGACCCTGACACAGAGACCGAAGAGGAGACCGAGCCCAGCGTTCCAATAACTGATAAACAGGGAAACGAAGATAAAACGACGCAGAAACCAGTGGACAGCGATAAATCTCAGACAAGCGACAAGGAAGGCCTCAGCCCTGCGGCCATAACAGTTATCGCCGTTGCGGCAGTTCTTATTGCAGCAGCGGTTGTTGTAGGCATAATCGCCGCTAAAAAGAAGAAACAATAAAACCGGAAACGGGAAATAATAAAGGAGAAAATCCATGAAAACAATCAGAAAACTGACAACACTGGCAATTGCACTTGCAATGATACTCTCGCTTTGCGCATTCGCGGTATCCGCGGAGGAATCGCTTCCTTCACCGATAGCGCTGTACGAGTTCAGCGACGACGCCAATCCCGGCAAGGACACGTCGGGAAACGGAAACAACCTTGAAGCCAACTGGCCGGGCGTCACAATAGGGGATGGCTTTTGCACGCTTCAGAACGACTGGGCCGGATTCCACTACAAGGCAGGAGGCGCGAACGACAAGGACTTCACCGACGCATGCACGAGTTACACGTTTGAGACAAGGATCAAGATCGACAGTATACCGACCGATGAAGGAGATGCCGGATCAATGACTGTCGCTTCAACCGGATGGGGCCCCGGATTTTCGCTCGTTCTTCGCCATAACGGTATAACATTCTATGCCGGAGAGTGGCTGTGGGTCGACATGGGTGAGAATTATTACAAGGGCACCCACACCTACGCCATCACATACGACGCCGCGACGAAGACCGTGAAGGGATATTTTGACGGTGAAGTAAAGGTTGAAAAAGTTCTCGAAAACTACACAGTCGCGACTCCGAACAACACGTTTACGCTCGGCGCTTGCGGCGACGTCGGCGGATGGATGGGATGGCCTGCATACCCCTGCCATCCTTGCTATGACTACGCTGTGTTCTACGGAGAAGCGCTTTCTCAGGATCAGGTCAAGGCAGTTGACGCGAAATACGCTATCAAGGCGATCGCCCCTGCAAAAGGACCGATTGCCGCATATAACTTCGAGGATGCCGATAACCTCGGCAAGGACATTTCCGGCAACGGAAACGATCTGACTGTATGGGCATGGGAAGACGGCCAGGCAAAATCCGAAAAAGGTAAGCTGAAACTTGACGGCAAGTCTGTTCTTCAGGCACGTCCGGATGAGAACGGAAAGGATTTTTCCGACTCTCTAAAGAGTTTTACCATAACAGGCAAGGTTTCTATGCAGAAGGTTCTGTATGACAACGCGGTTATTTTCAGCACCGGATTTGACTGGAATGATTTCGGAGGCGGACTTGCTCTCGTAATAAGTGGAGACCCCAACTGGTTCGCGATAGATGTCCGTTCAGACAACAACTGGAGAGCAGTTAATTTGACCAATCTCCTTGAAGATGGCTGGAACGCAAAAGAGCACCGCTATACCGTTGTATACGACGACAACGCTAAGAGCATAAAAGCGTATGTGGATGACATATTGTTCTACTCCGCGCTCAACGTTACGGGAGTCAATATGGACTCCGATAACACGATTTTCGCCATCGGATGCCTTAACAAGTATATCGAAGGCGGAGATAACTGGTGTGGATATACAAGCGAGATGACGGCAGACGACGTCGCAGTATTTGACTATGCGCTTTCATATGCCGAGATACTCGGAATCGATGCAGCCTTTGTCGATCAGACGTCCGGCGGTAACGCAAATACGTCCGATATTCTTTCAGTCGGAACGGTAATTGCTGTGATTGCGCTTTGCGGCACGGCGCTTGTGCTCGGAAAGAAAAAGAAATAAGTCAATAATAATTTAAAAACCGGCTGCCGGTGATGTTGGAAGGAACGCTTTCCGACGCTTCCGGCAGCCGGATATGCAAACGGGGAGATGATATGATTTTTCACAACCCTGACTATGAAAATCCGATAGGCGCTATACGCGATCCCATGATCGTGCCTTATGGCGCGAGATACTATCTCGTCGGAACGTCGCCGGAGTTCTGGCGCGGGCCGAATCCCGGCGTGCGTATGTGGTCGTCAGACGACCTGAAAAACTGGAAATATGAAGGACGCGTGATAGATTCTGACGGCATTCCAGAGGGAGCTGCCTTCAAAAACCGTTTCTGGGCGCCTGAGCTGTTTGTTCACGGGAGCAAATTCTATATCACATTTAACGCAATGAACGAAGCAGAGGCGTGCGAAGCCGATTTTTATCGCGGTCTTCGTTCGTTTGTCGCTGTTTCGGACTGCATAACAGGGCCGTACGTCATAAATGAACATCCGCTTATTGAGAGGGACGGAGTGACAAACGATGCGCATCTTTTTGCCGATGATGACGGGACTATATGGTTGTTTTACAACACGGAATCGGCAATTTTTGCCCGCAGATTTGATCCCGTAACAGCGTCCACTTACGGTGATATTATTCCTGTCCTTGAAAAAGGTATAACCGGGGAATGGGACAGCATCGGGATTGAAGGAAGTTTTGTCGTACGGAGAAACGGTAAACTGTATCTCTGGTATTCGAGCTGGACGCGCGGCTATGAAATGGGCATTGCCGAAAGCGACGGGATCGGTAAACCTTTTGTCAAGCGAAAAGACAATCCTATCATTTCTTCTGGAACAAAACCGCCAATAAAGTATTGCGGCCACAATTCGTGCTTCAAGCTTGCCGACGGGCGGGACGCAATCGCGTACCACGGGCACGGCGACGGAAAACCCGAATCCCTGTGCATAGAGACTATAAAATACCCGCCCGAGCCTCATTCGCCGTTCACCGAAACATTTTTGTAAAAGGGTAACCAGATGGAGCAGTTTGAACTTAATAATAAATATTTCGAATACCGACTCATTAATGATAACGGAGAGCTGAAACACGTTTCGTTCCTGCCTGCGGGCTATAAAACAAAGATAAGCCCCGAAGAAGTTTTCAGGCGCACGTGTCCGTATCCGCCGGAGGTGGTCATAGTCTGCGATTCGGAATCGTATATGCAGCCGCACGGAAAGCGGGCTTACTACGGCGGTATGAGTCACCGTTCGCGTTTTATAAGGCGGGAAACCGTTTCGCATGGCGCTGACGCAGACAATGTTTTTATCCTTTCTGATCCCGTAACGGGTGCGGAAACACGCCTTCATT
>JAFZTO010000194.1 GCA_017618795.1 Clostridia bacterium
CCATCATGTCCTGATACTCGACTATCGGGCCCATCGCCTTTTTGCGTATGGCCCCCGAGCCCATGAACATGATGTCGAAGCTGGAGTCCTCCTGAAGCAGGTCGGCGTAGAGGTTGCCCATCTCGGTTTCCTGAATGCGCGACGGGTGTGTGAGTTCGCGGGCAAAGCCGGTGACGATGCGGTGATATTTGGCGTCGGTCTGGCTCTTGTATCTGTTGAGGATCTGGTCGATGAGCGGGTCCTCGGGCGCGGTCGTTTCGTTGACAGGCACGGTTTTCCATTCGTACGACGCGATCCTGTGTTCGTCCGTGTCGTAGTTTATGTCGAATCTGCCTATCTGGCCCGAGCCGGTGCCGGCCTGCACTATCGGAATGCCGTTGATGATCTCGGGCTCGCCCATGAAGGTATGGGTGTGTCCGCCTATTATCATGCTCACTCCCCAGTCCGGGTCAAGCATGGAGGCGAGCTCGCGGTCCTTTTCTATCCCTATGTGGGTAAGCAGAACGAGGATGTCGGTGTCCTTCGTGCGGTAGTTGTCGGAGATTATGCCGACCTCCTTTGCCGCCTCGGTTACGTCGATGTACGAGCCTATCACCCGCTCGGACCTTGTGGAGCTTATCACCTCCTCGGTGAGCAGTCCGACGAACATCACCCGCATTCCTCCGACCTCGATATTGATGTAGGGCTTAAAGAGGCGGGTGTTGTTCAGGGTTATGTACAGATCGGCGTTTATGATGGGGAATTTGGCGCATTTTTCGAGAAACAGCAGGTGGGCGAGGCCGTAGTCGACCTCGTGATTGCCGACGGTCGACACGTCGGGAGAGAGCATGTTCATAAGCTCTATGGTCGAGAGACCGAGATATTCGGAATCTATGACCGAGCCGCGGAACATGTCGCCCGCGTTTGCGTATATGACGTTCTCCTCTTCGGAGCGGGTTTTTCTCACGTAGCCGGAAAGGCGCGAAAGCCCGCCGGTTTCAAGCCCCGAGGCGTCCTTTTTCGGGAGAAAATCTCCGTGTATGTCGTTTGTGTGCAGAATGGTGAGCTTTTTCAGCATGGCGGTTTCCTCTCGTTGTTTTCCGATACTTTATCATCATTATATATTATATCATATTTCCGGCACCGTGTCAACCGTCTTTCTTGAAAAGTATAAGCGATGCCGTCAAAAGTTTCCGCGCGGCTTTTTCAAAACACCTCCGGAAAAACAGTTCGCGCAGCACGAAAAACCCCCGCGTGAGATTTTATCACGCGGGGCGGTTTCTTTTCACTTGTTCAGCGAGAAAAGGGTTTCGGCGGTTCGTCGCCGTCATAAATCATTGCCTCGCCGTTTACAAAGGTCAAATGAACAAACGTGTCGCGGTCGCCTATTCTCCAGAGCATTGATATTGTTCCGAATGTAGGCATGTAGAGCGGACGGCCGAGTATCTGAACCACCTCGTTAAACGTCATGCCCTTTTCGAGCCGGCCGAGCGCGTCAACGGGAGCGATAAAGTCAACGTCAATTCCCGTGTCGGTAATACTTGTGACAACTAACGGATATTTGCTTAAATCCCATTTTACGTTGAAGACATGCCCTGTTTCGCGGTCGTTTACGTACAGACCCGCGCTTAGTCCGTCAGCATAACTGTCAATCGGGAGTATGCTTCTCACCTCTTCATAGGTCATCCCGACGCTTATTTTTGATATATCGGTATAGTGGTCGTGCGGACTGAAGTAAATGTCTTCTGCGGAAACGCCGTCATCAGGATCGGGGACTGACGTATTTACGTCGGTCGTTCCCGTGCCGCCCGCATTGCGGCCGAGCGGTGACAGGCAACTTGAAAACAAAACGGCACACAGAACCGTAAGGCAAACAATTATTGCTATATTTCTCATTTTTTCTTTCCCTTTCTTTTTTAATTTGGATTTTTTGAAAAACCTTTGCCCGGGGGGTGTTTTTCCCTTTTATTATATCACATCAAATCGCAAATGTCAATATGCGCGGATTTTTTGACGCGAAACAAGAAAAATTTACAAAACGTTTACAAATCTCCCGAAAAAAGCAGTAACCCCGCGTAAAAGGGCCGCTTCCCATAAGGAATATAAGGGAACCAGCCGATCGGGGGCAATGAAAAGATTGCAGTGGTTACATGCCGTTGCGGTTCGGTATTGCATCATAATATATTATATCATATTTTTCCCGCTGTGTCAACCTTCTTTCTTGAAAGAAAGAAGGCAAAGAACATTTTGACTGCTGTCGCTCAGATGCCCGATAGTTTGTTCAAACATTAAGGTTTGTATCACGCCCGTTTTACAAAAGTTTCTCGGTTCCTCTTTTCAAAGAAGAACGGCAAAAATCTTTTTGACTGCTGTCGCTAATTTTTTAGGCAGAAAGCAAGAACCCCGCTTAAAAGAGCGGGGTTCTGCGTGTATTATTCTGAAAATCAATACAAAACGGTGATATCGAGTTCCGCGGGAGGATTTTTAACCACCACCGTTTCTCCGTCGGGCGCAACCGCGGCGGGCGAACCGTTGACGGATGCCGAAACGATCTTCGCGCCGGCCGGATGGCGCAGACGCAGCTTAAGCTCCGGCAGCTCTCTGCGCGGGGCAAGGCTGACCGACGCGCTTATCCTTCTGCCGCGGACGTCGGATTTTATGCGGTACGTCAGGTCGCCGTAAGCCGTCGGCGCATTTCTTACCGCAATCTCGCATCCTTGCTTAAGCCAGGCTCTCGGCGTGCCTTTCGCGATCCAGAGCGCGTTCCCGTCCTCCATTATCAGCATGAATCTGAAAAGCTCGGTGAACCATCCGGCGGTGCCGTTGTCGGGGTTGGCGCATTCGACGTACACGTCGGGGTGCGCGTGCTCCCACAGCTTTCCGTTCGATCCGACCATGACGGCCGCGTGGTTGAGGAAGAATCGCAGGAAGGAGGGTATATCGTCCTCCCTCAGATAGACGTTCGCGTTATAAGACAGCTTCGGCAGATTGCTGAAGGTGTTCCAGAACCACATGTCGTCCGTGTCGGGCGGCCGGTTGGTGCGCTTCGAGGTCTCCGACATGGCGGCGAGTCTTTCGGCGTCCTTCCTGTCCTGTTCCGTCGCCGTGGGGTGGGCGAGCTTCGTCAGGCGCGACAGGTTGAGCTTCAGCCCCCCGTACTCCATCGCCTCGACCGTGCCGGCCATTCTCCTGTCGCACGGATCGACCGCCCCTCCGACGAGCGCAAGCGGCAGCGCGCCGTGGAACAGGTCGCTGATCCCTCCCGCGAACTGCGGTATGTTGGTCTCCTCTCCGAACTGCAGCAGGCCGCCTCCGTACGCCATTCGCGGTATGAAGGAACGCCAGATTCCGTCGTCGCCTTTTCTCACCGGCGCGTACAGCGCCTCCCTGTCCACCGCGGCTTTGATGTCGCTTTCGTACCTCTCCGCTTCGGCGGAATAACGTTCCGCGTCGGGGTCTCCGACCTCGGTCAGAGCCCGGGCGAAGAATTTAAGCCCGAGATGATGGGCGGCGTTGTCGTGGTAATACCAGTGCCAGTCGCTTGCCGGCAGGGCGTAGTCGCCGTAAAACACGGGCGGCATAAGTCCCGCCACGTGCAGTTTGTCGCGTTCCGGGCACTCGTCCTTCATATAGGTGCGGAGCATCCGGATGATCCAGTCGGCCGCCTTTTTCAGGCGCGGGATCCTCTCCTTCAGCCACTCCCTGTCACCGGTCATGAAATATCTGTGCATCATCGCGTACATCAGGCCGCCCGTGGAGGTGTGGCACCCCTCGTGCGCGTACGCCATGTCGTGGCGCATGGTTTTCGCCCATTCAAGCGAGCCTTCTCCGTCCGGAAAATCGCCGTCCGCCTTAACGCCCGGAGAGGCGAGAAAATAGTCGTAGATATTATCGGCCTCCTTATAAAGCCCGACCATCTCCATTGCCGCCGCCACTCTGAAGACCTCGGCGCCGAGGAAGCCCCACATGTTGTGCCCGCGCAGCTGCTCTACAGCCAGCTCGTACATGGACTGCCAGCGCCTGTCGGGCACTTCTATTTTCACCTCCGGCTCGGGGGAGGCGGGGAAAGGCGTTATTTCGGTACCGTCCGGACATTGCCAGAGGCGAACGCTGCGTATGATCTGCTCCCAGCTTTCCGGCTCCGGATGGGCGGCCACGCGCTTTCTTATGCCGTTTCCCGCTATCGGGACAATATCTGAAATATACTTTTCCGCGTCCGTGCCGTCGCCGGCTTTGTGGAAGTACAGTCCCGCCTCCGGGACGAAGACCGGCCCGCGGGCGATCTCCCTTACAAGCACGGTCGCGCCGAGCTTTTTTTCACGGTCCGTTATCACGGTGACGCGGCTGTCGAGGCCGTGCCTCGAGGTCTCCGAGTACAGGCATCTGATATGCGTTTTTCCACCGTCCGGACGAATTTCTTCCACGTATGCCATGTGTGCTTCAAAATCCGGGCGATTTTTCGTCTCTCCGGTCTGCTCGACGGTAAATTCCAGTTTCTGCCATACGCCGAGGCTGTCGCCGGTAACGTGAATTTCGGGTATGGGACTGCCGGACGGAGCAAACACAGCCACCATTTCGGTCTGCGCCGGCACCCTTGAATTGTAACTGTGATCGATGACAAGACCTCTCGGCGGCTCGTATATCCACACGCGCCCGTTTCCGGTTTCTCCGACCTTCGTCATGAGCCTGTCGACCGTCCAGCCGAACCAGCCCCACACGGTCGGATACGTGCGCACCTCGACGTCGTTTTCAGGCGGAATTTCGCCGGTCCATTGAAGTGTTACGACGTAGTCGGTTATCCCGCCGGTCCAGAGAAGCGCGGCGCTGAGCGGGTTTTCCGGCTTCGGCAGAAATTTTTCCAGCATGTCCGGCTGATTTTTATAGCACAGCGTTTTTGCCTGCTCCTCGCCGAGCACCCTGAGATGGGTGCGGTAAATTCCGTCTATTCTTTTGAGACGGTGGGGAATAAAATCAGCCTCCGGCTTTTCCTGAACCTTCCTGTCCGCGCGCCATACGTACGCCCACGGCGACAGATCGACCCGCCCGCCGGGCTTTCGATCAAATATTGACTCTGACATTTTTTCTCTCTTTCCCGACCGTACCGGTCAGAACTTTGTGTTTTCAGCGTATTCAGGATTTAAGATCGTTTTCACTTCGCGCCCGGCGAAAAAGTCGATGACGTTGCGCGCCGCGTATTCGCCGGCGTACTCAACCGATTCTATGCCGTTCGAACCCGAATGCGGGAGCAGCATTGTATTCGGCGCACTCAGAAGCGGACAGTCAGGAGGCGGAGGCTCGGTTTCGAAGACGTCCGAGCCGTAGTGACCGAGCCTGCCGCTTTTCAGCGCGTCGGCCACCGCCTGCTCGTCTATAAGCCCGCCGCGGCTTGTGTTGATAAGCACCGCCCCTTCCTTCATCTTAGCAAGCACTTCGGCGTTGATCATGTGCGCCGTAGACGGGGTGAGCGGCAGATGCAGACTAATAACGTCGGACGTCGAGACAAGCGTTTCAAAATCCGTAAATCCGACATTAAGTCGCTGAGCGGCCTCATCGTCACGCCGTATGTCATACGCGAGGATGCGGCAGTCGAACGCTCCCAGCATTCGCGCAAACGCTTTTGAAATGTCTCCGAAGCCCACGAGCCCCACGGTTTTTCCGCTCAGCTGGCGGGCGTTTCTGCCCTCGAAAAACCGGCTCCAGTCGCCGCGCCTGAAATCCTTTTCTGCGTTGACGAAGTCGCGAAGGAGGTTGAGCGTCAGGCTGAGCGCGCATTCCGCGACGCATTTCGAGAAACTGCCGGCCGCGTTGCAGACGGCAACGCCCCGGTTCGCTGCAAACGCCTTGTCTATTTCGTTGGTACCGACTCCGAAACGGGATATCAGTTTAAGGGACGGAAGGGCGGCAATTGTCTCGGCGGGTATTTTCTCACCGGCGCTTATAACGGCCGCGTAGGGGGCAAGCGCCTCCTTCCAGTCGGAAGTGTTGCGGGTAGGCATGTCCAGCAGGTCTGCCGGGCATCCCGCCGCGTCAAGCATTTTTTTCATGCTCTCCCGTATGTAGCGCGGCTGCTGTTTTCCAATGATGGCGACGCGGTTCATTTAAGGTATTTCCGGAAGGTCTTCCTTCGCCTTTCTGATGATCTCGACGAATTTTGCCACCTGGCGCGTGATTGACGCAAGACCTTCTTTCTCAATTTTTTCGAAATCCATGAACGTTCTTGCGCCGGAAACCGCGCAGGCGCCGCATTTGATGAAGTCGGCAACGTTGTCGGGCGTGATACCGCCGGACGGAATGAGATTAACGTCGGGAAAGACCATCTTCAGGTTGGTCATGTATTTGGGGCCGCCGAGCGCGCCCGGGAATATCTTGACCATGCTCGCTCCGGCTCTCATAGCAGTGAATACCTCGGTTGCCGTAAAAGCCCCGGAGAATACCGGCACGTTGTATCTTGCCGCCACGTCCATAACGTCGGGGATGACGCACGGATTGACGATAACGCTGCCGCCGTGAAGTATGACCTCCCTCGCCGAAACGGGGTCGAGCACCGTGCCTGCCGCCACGAGCAGTCTGTCGCCGAAATGGGACGAAATCGCCTCTATGGCCTCAAGCACGCCCGGAGTGGTCATTGTAACCTCTATCACCTTCGCCCCTCCGTCGTACATGGCCTGGGCGTAAGCTATATAGTCGTCCTTCTGATGAAGTTTTATGCAGGGGAGTATCCCGCATTCCTTGGTTCTGGAAATAACTTTTTCCTTAAGTGAAACGTCGCTTCTGTTCATAACTAATTATACCTCTATTTTATTAAAGTTCAACCTTTGCAACAAGTTTTCCGCAAAAAACCGGAGTTCCGTTCTCCACACACGGCATATGGGCGTCGTCGGGAAATGTGATCATGAAATCGCCCTTCTCAAGCGGGACGTTCACACCGGTCCCCTCGAGCCAGATCATGTCCTTTTTTTCATCCTCGCGGACCGCCTTCAGGGTGCCGACCGGCGCGTAGCCGATTTTTTCGCTGCCTGAAACCACAAAATGTATGTCGGCAAATTTCCTGTGCGCCTCGAACGAGCATTCGCTCTCCGGCTTTGTAACGTACGGACGGCACTTGACCATGACGCCGTCGGAAACGGGTATGTCCGCCCTTTCGTCGGCTTTCCCGTCGTAATGTTCGAGAAACCGCAGCGCGGTCTCGAAGCGCTCGCCAAGCCCGTAATAAAGAGCTGCGTTTTTAATGTTGTCTTTAATCATCTTCTTACCCTCCCCGAGGCGTCCCCGCCCGCAAGACGTCTTATCTCGTCCGCGGTTGCAAGGTTGAAATCGCCCGTTATAGTCTGTTTAAGCGCCGAGGCGGCTGCCGCGTACTCGGCGGTTTCTTCAAGCGTCATGCCGTTAAGAATCCCGTAAATCATTCCTGCCGCAAAGGAGGCGCCTCCGCCGCCCCTGTCTACCAGATGTATTTTATACTCTCTCGAATGGCAGAATTTTTCGCCGTCGTAGACCAGCACCGACCATCCGTTGTCGGAGGCAGACCAGCTCTCGCGAAGCGTGGAGCCTATGTATTTAAAGCCGAATGTCTCCTTCAGCCGTCTGAACACGTCCTTATATGCCTCTATGTCGAGCTGCCCCTTTGTGATGTCGGTGTTTTCGGGCCGGAAGCCCAGAACCTTGTCGGCGTCCTCCTCGTTGCCGATGCACACGTCGACGTATTTCATGAGCGGTACCATGACCTCCTTCGCCCGTTCCGGCGACCACAGCTTGCTGCGGTAGTTGAGGTCCACGCTGACTGTCACGCCGTGTGCTTTCGCCTCTTTCATGGCTCTTTCCGTAAGAACCGAGGCCTTTTCGCTTATGGCGGGGGTTATGCCGGCTATATGGAACCAGTCGGCGTCGCCGAAGATCCCGTCCCAGTCGAACTCGTCAGGCTCGGCCTGGGATATTGCCGAATATTTGCGGTCGTACACAACGTTCGAAGCCCGGACCGAGGCCCCGTTCTCGTAGAAGTTGACGCCCATCCTGTCGCCGCCCCTGACAATGTAAGATGTATCGACGTTCTGCTCTCTGAGCTTGCCTATCGCCGTTTCGGCGATGGGATTGAGCGGCAGCTTGGTCACGTAGCGGGCCTGCATCCCCATTTTGGACAGCGAGACCGCCACTATGGACTCGTCCCCGCCGTAATACGCCTCGAATTCTGTCGCCTGCTCGAAACGCAGATTGTTTTTGGGCATAAGACGCAGCATCATCTCGCCCATCGTTACTATTTTCATTTTCCCTCCTTATGTTCTGCCGTAGCCGTTGAGAAAATAATCTCTTCCTCTGGCCACGGCTTCGTCGCTTAAAACGTTGATTTTCGCGCCTGTCTGAAGCAGGTTAATATAAATTTTTGCCGATTTTTCAAGCACCTGGCAGGACACGAAGGCCTCATCCAGAGTTCGTCCGAGCACAATCGGCCCGTGATTTCTTATCAGAAGCGCGTTGTCGTTCCCGAAGGAATCGCACACCACTTTTCCGAGCTCAACGTGGGCGTCGGAAGGCGCGAATTTTTCCGACAGGCGTATCGGCCCGCCGAAAAGCTGAGCTATCTCCTCCGAAAAGGCGGGAATTCCGCCTTCGATCGCGCTGCACGCCATCGCGTAAGGCGAATGGGTGTGAATGACCGCGTTCATGTCCGGCCTTCTGTTCATCATGCCCCTGTGTATCTCCCGTTCGCTCGTCGGGAGCCGCGTTCCGGAAATAATGCTCCCGTCCGGACTTATTACCGGAAGATCCTCAGGTTTCATTTCCGCATAGTCTAGCTTTGACGGGGTAATGAGTATATTCCCGTCGTCCAGCCTGACGCTTATATTTCCCCACGTTCCGAACATATATCCCTGCTCCCGCAGGGTCAGACAGGTCTCTATCACCTTCTGTCTGAGCTCTTCGCTGTCTTTCATACAGTCTTCCTTTCACGCTTTCCCGCTGTAAACGGTCAGCGAATTATTGAACATTATTATGTATGCGGCGTTGCCGCTGCCTGTTTTTCTTATGTAGTCGTTGCCGTTCGGGCGGTTGCATATCACGGCTTTAAGCGAACACCCGCCTTTCAGAACGAAGGTCTCCGTCGTTGTCCTCGCTCCCTCGCAGCACACTGCTTTTATCTCCGAATCTTCGGCGGATATAAGGTTCAGGCCGCCGTAGTAAAATGTGTGAGATACTGTAAGACCTCCGCACCCTTCCGCGCTGACCTGGACCAGCCGCTTCGCCAGAACTCCGTCGATAACTGCCTCATACAGCCGTGCCGTGTCGCTGAACCAGTTTTCGCCCAGCACGCTTCTGTCCTTTTTTTCGCCCGAGAGATAGGTTCCGTTGGTGTGTATGCGGCTGATCAGCCCGCCGCGGCAGTTCTTTGCGCTCACTCCGCAGTCGTAGAAGGTGCCTGTTAATCTATCGGCTGTGAAGCCGTCTGCGTTTTCGAATGCGACCGCCCGCGAGCAGGCGATAAGGCACGAATATGTGAAGTAGCACTTCGAGCCGGTGCAGCGCAGAAAAGGCGAATACGACAGAACTTTTTTGCCCGGCATGTCATTATATATTCCGTTTTCCGGATAATAAACCGTTATTCCGGTCACCCCCGAGCCGCCGTTCAGCGTGATTGCCGCCCGGCCGTCTTCACCGAACCCGCGTCCGTGCGTTACAAGCATGACGCTGCCGGAAAAATCCGGTGTCGCACCCTGCGCGTTTGGGCACGCGCCCTGAACGCAGACGTTTTCTCCTCCCGTTACGGGCTTTTCCAGCAGATACAGCCCCGCTGGTATGTAAACGATTCCGCCACCGTTATTTGCGGCGTCGTCAAGAGCTTTCTGGAGCGCAGCGGAAATGTCCTTCCTGCCGCTTTTGTCCGCGCCGTAATCGGTTATGCTGAAAAGTCTTGCCGGGGCATGGGAAACACTGTTCCGTCCTGCCGTCCCCGCGTCGGGAAGCGATTCGCCGTAAATCGCGTTTATCCTGCCTTCCGTTTTCCCCTCAATCACGACGTTTGCAGTGTTTACAACCGACTGCGCTCCGGAAGAGAGGTTGCTGACGGCTTTCTGCGTGGCCTCTATGCGCCCGCCCGCTATGCATATTCCGTATGCGGCGCTCAGTCCGCGCGCTTCTATTCCCGTTCCGCTGTTAAGAATATTCAGGTTGTAAAAGCTGGCTGAAAATCCCGCCCGCGTCGGAGAGCGGCTGTATATTCCGACGGCAAAGCCGTCAAGAGTTATATTTTCAAACGTGTCCCTGTCGACGTCGCCCGCATAAATTCCGACAGAGCCGTTTGCCGACATGATCTCTCTGATTTTATCCTCGCCCGGGCCGCCGTTTGCCGCCCAGTACGAGGGAGAGAATAAAACGTCAGTCGTCACGCAGATGTCTGCGTGCTGCTCCGTCTCAATCCCCGTGTGAAGGACGGTGCCCCTGACGTTGTCTACCGTCACCATGCCGACAGGTTTCTGACCGCTTGAGATTCCGTCCCAGCTGTTAATGAAATTGCAGTCCCTTACCGTAAAGGCGTTGCCGTTTCCTTTCACGCTGAAGCCGTATCGCGTCGCCCCGTCCTGATCGTCGTACATTACCGTTATGCCCTGAAGCGCGGCGTTCGGTTCAAGAATAACTGCGTCTTTCAGTTTTTTGGCTCCGTGAAGCGAAAACAGCAGGGTCGTCCCCTCCGACAGACTCTGCGTATCCGGATCGGCGTAAACGCCCCTCAGCGTTACAGCCGTGTCAACAGTCAGCGGTTCCGTCACCTTATAAATGCCCGCCGGGAGGAACACGATCCCTCCTCCTGCGGAACGAACGTGCGAAAGAGCCTTTTTCAGCACGGAAGTCATGTCCTGCCGGCCGGTAACGTCGGCATACCACGGCGCCTCCCCAATATTGACTTCAGCCACGAACGTGCTTTCCGCGCCTTTTTCATTTATGCTCACCGCGCACGGCGCCTGCGGGCCGCATTCAAACGTTGCGTTTTCAGGTATCATGACTGTCTGTCCTTTCACCGCCCCCGAAAGTATCCGCGAGGCAAAATATCGTGCTCCGCAGAACAGCGTGTCATCGTCAGAGCCGAGGATCATTATTTTGTCTCCGCTCACCCCGATATGGTACCATCTGCCCTGTCTGATTTTTCTTATTTCACTTCTTCTGCCGGTCGTCTCCGCGCGCCTCACGTTGCCGACAAGTATTTCTTTTTCCTGCTCCGCCTCTCCGTCCGTGAAAACCGCACCGTCGCCGCCCGCACATTCAAGAGCGGAGGCAATTCCTGCGGCCGAGGCCTTAACGTCGTCGGAACATTCCTTAGGTATGACTATCCTGAAGGAAACGGTGTCGGCAAATTCAACCGTCTTTTCTTCCCGGCCGGCCGTTGCGGTCCCGCCTGGTCCGGGCTCCGCACCGTGTCCGCAGGAGACAAGGAGCATTGCGGCAAAAACAACCGCGCAGACCTTCGTCTTCATCGGGGCCCTCCTTTTTGCGGCATTTCGTGGAATGCGCATTCTTACAGTCATTATTATATCACTCTGCCGCCCGTTTGTCAATATAACTGCGGATTTTTGTATGATTCTCCGCCTTTCTATTGCAATCCCGGGTAAAAAGTGATATAATATATCATGGTGAGTTTTTCAGATGCAAATCCCGTTCCCCGCGGCTGCGCCGCGCAACAGTGCGGAGGGAAGGCTGAAGGGACGGGGAAACTCACCGTTTTTGAAACCTTCCGTCGTCGTTTCCCAGCCGGGATGCGCCCGGAGAAATATCTGCGGAACTGTGTCAGGCTGTGCTCGGTCGGGACCGTTCCGCTTCAGAGAGAGGAGAAAGTATGAAAAAAGTTCTTGTATGCCGCGAGACCGATCCGCGTGAAACGCGCGTTCCGCTTATTCCCGCGGATATCAAAAAACTGACCGGAATGGGGTTTTCCTTCAAGGTTGTCAGAGGAGCAGGCGTCAGAAGTGGTTTTTCCGACGCTGATTACGAGCAGGCCGGAGCGGTTCTGATCGAAGCGGAGACTGAGGGCTACGATTCGGAGATAGTCCTGCGTATCATGAAGCCCGCTTCTGTTGAAGGGCTTGCGGAGGGAACGCTGCACATAAGCTATCTCGACCCGTTCAATGAGAAGGAGCTGCTTCACCGGTTCGCGGAAAGAAAGCTGCAGGCCGTATCCCTTGAAATGATCCCCCGCACGACTCTTGCCCAGAAAATGGACGTTCAGTCCTCGCAGACTTCGCTTGCCGGATACGTTGCGGTCCTTAACGCTGCCGCCCGTTTGCCCAAGGTCCTGCCCATGATGGTGACCCCGTCCGGAACCATAAATCCGGCCCGCGTTTTCGTAATCGGGGTCGGAGTTGCCGGACTTCAGGCTATAGCGACCGCAAAAAGGCTGGGCGCCCGCGTGGACGCCTTCGACACCCGTCCCGTCGTCGAAGAACAGGTCAGATCTCTCGGTGCAAACTTTGTAAAGATTGATCTCGGCGAGATGGGTCAGACGGAGCAGGGATACGCGAAGGAACTCACTCCCGAACAGATAGAAAAACAGCGAGAGGGACAGGCAAAGGTCTGCGAGCGTTCAAATATAATCATAACCACGGCCCGCGTCTTCGGGCGCAGAGCGCCGCGGCTCATAGCCGGAGACGTGATTGCCAGAATGCAGCCCGGCACGGTAGTTGTTGACATGGCTGTCTCGACCGGCGGCAACGTCGAGGGTTCGGATCCCGAACGAGAGGTCATCACCGAAAACGGTGTCATCATCATGCCCGGCGATTACCTCGAAAGGCAGGTGCCCTACGACGCCTCCAAAATGCTGTCAGGCAACTTCACCGCTTTCCTTACGCATTTTTACGACAAGGAAGCAGGCGGGCTGAAGGTAAATCTCGGCGACGAGATCATGCGCGGCTGTCTGCTTACTCAGAACGGCGAAATAATACATCCGAGATTCAAGGAGAACTGATATGGCTATCGGAGAAATAATGCTTCTTATATTCGTATTCGTGATTTCGGGCTTTCTTGGGGTCGAACTGATCTCAAAAGTCCCGTCGCAGCTTCATACCCCGCTTATGTCGGGAACAAACGCCATTTCCGGAATAACAATCGTCGGAGCCATTTCGGCCGCCGCCGTCGCGGTCACCAGCCCGAGCAGTGTGGTCGGAACCGTGTTCGGGGTGATAGCCATCGTGCTCGCGACGATAAACGTCGTGGGCGGATACCTCGTCACCGACAGAATGCTCGGAATGTTCAAGTCGAAGAAGGGGGACGGTAAAAAATGAGTGAAGTTCTCAGAAACGTCATAATAACCGTCCTTTATATGGTTTCCGCAGTGCTTTTCATCAGAGGCATCAAGATGCTCGGAAAAGCCGATACGGCCAGGAAGGGCAACCTCCTCTCCTCGGTCGGTATGCTCATTGCCGTTGTTACAGTGCTGGTCGAAAAGGACGTTATAGACGGCGGTCTTGTCGGATACGCCCTGATAGCCGGAGCCGTGATTCTGGGCTCGGTTATCGGTATTGTCTGGTCGAAAAAAGTCGAAATGACCGGAATGCCCCAGCTTGTCGCTCTGTTTAACGGCTTCGGAGGTCTCTCGTCCATGCTTGTCGCCCTTGCTCAGTACGCCAACAAACGTACGCTGGGCGCCCCCGCGGAGGCCTTCGAGGGCGTCACGATGGGACTTACAGTCGCAATAGGTGCGATAGCCTTCACGGGCTCAGTCGTCGCATGGGGCAAGCTTTCGGGCAAAATGTTCAAAAAACAGGTGAATCTGTCCGGTAAGAACGTCATCAACGCCGTGCTTGCCGTCGCTGGGCTTGCCGGCACGGGGCTCTACGCTTTCAGCGCCGACAACACAGTCCTCGGCCTTGTCGGAATAATCCTCGTTTCCGCCGCGTTCCTGATTCTCGGATTCACGATGGTCATCTCAATTGGCGGCGGCGATATGCCCGTCATCATATCGCTCCTCAACGCTTTTTCGGGACTTGCCGCGGCGTTTGCGGGACTTGCCATAACAAACTCGGTACTCGTGGTGTCCGGATGCCTTGTCGGAACGTCGGGACTTATTCTTACGCTCATAATGTGCAAGGCAATGAACCGCTCGCTCGGCAGCCTGCTGTTCGGAAATGCTAAAAAATCCGGCTCCAGAAAGGGAGAAGGCTCCGGTAAAGAGCCCAGAGCCATGTCCGTTCAGGATGCGTATCTTATACTGGAGGCCGCCGGTTCCGTCGTTTTCATTCCCGGATACGGAATGGCAGTAGCTCAGGCCCAGCACGCGGTCAAGGAGCTTGCAGACAAGCTCAACGCCGTCGGTGATATAGCGGAGAAGGCGTCCGTGGACGGAAATACTGTCACTGAGGAGGACAAGGCTGTTCTCGAGGACTTTGGCAGGATATTGGCGGCGTAGAATCTGATTGATGGCGGAGTCGGCATCGCGATTGTATTTCAACTC